>JBHCFR010000155.1:0-9691 GCA_041801945.1 Moraxella sp.
CAGAAGGCAAAGCCCGTTATGAGAAAACCTGCAAAATCTGCCATGAGCAAGGGCTGCTGGACGCCCCCAAACTCACCGATAAAGCAGGCTGGGCAAAACGCCTAGAAAAAGACATGAACACACTCTACACTCACTCTGCCAAAGGCTTTAATAAAATGCCCGCTCAGGTGACCGCTGATGTCTCAGAAGCTGAGGTGTACGCTGCGGTGGATTATATGGTCAGTCAGGTCAAATAGCAGCACAACCTTTTTTGCCCTCTTTGATGCATCAGTCATCCTCTGGTGTCTGCCCTAACATCACAAAAGCCGTCATCTGATGTGGCGGTTTTGTGAGGCGGCGTGTGATAAGCTTGATTTGCAAAATCATCATCGCTATAATGAATCTGTCACGACCGACAAACAACGGCAAATAAAGGATGATTTATGACCAACCAACCTCTCACCCATCGCCCATTTCATGCCTATTTGTTTGTTCCTGCCAGCCAGCCCAAACGCATCCTAAAAGCACTGACCGACCCCCAAATCACCCATCAGACTCATGCCATCATCATTGATTTAGAAGATGCGGTGGCAGGTTTGGATGCCTGTCAGGTGCGTGATGTTCTTGGGCAATATCTCTTAGAGGTCAAAGACCAACTCACCGAGCAGTCACCGCAAATTTGGGTGAGAATACACGGCACGGCACACCATGAGTTCATGGCGGATGCCCGTTTTGTCGCATTACAGCCCTTGGTGGCAGGCGTGGTATCGCCAAAGGCTGCCACCAGCGAGCAGGTCAGTTTGGCTCATGAATGCACAGCTCGCCCCCTCTTCGCCATGATTGAGAGTGCCCAACGTGTCCTAAACATCGGACAGATGGCACGCACCAAAGGTGTGATGGCACTAAGCTATGGCTGTCTGGATTTATTGGCATCTTTATCCATCAAACGCCGCTCTTTGGCGGGGGCAGCGATGATGGATAGGGTGCGTTGTGAGCTCGTTTTGCACTCGCAAGCAAACGGACTGTATCCACCCATTGAGACCATCTACCCTGAGTTTCATGATGAAGATGGCTTTGGGAAATGGGTGCATCATGCACATGAGTTTGGCTTTGGGGGCTGTCTTGCCATTCATCCTAAGCAGCTAAGCATCATTCATGGCATCGGCATTCGTGCTGATGAGCTTGATTTTGCCAAAAAGATTGTCGCTCATCACAGCAGGACAGGTGAAGCGGTGTTCGCCATAGATGGTCAGATGGTGGATTTGCCTGTCATTGAATGGGCAAGGCGGATTTTGGCAGAGTAATCACCGCTTGCATTTAGTCGTCATTTGATGATGCTTTACGTGTTTTGTCATTTTAAAATCATCAAAAATTTGTTATGATAGGCAAATTTTAACACGACGATTTTTATGGCAATCACACATCCTGAGTTTAATCCCATCGCCCTTGATTTGGGCTTTTTAGAAGTGCATTGGTATGGACTCATGTACTTACTGGCGTTTTTGTCCGCTTATCTATTGGCGACTTATCGGGGTAAAAAACGGGGTGATTTCACGGGCGACATGGTCTCAGATTTGGTATTTTTTGGGGCGATGGGCGTGATTTTGGGTGGTCGCCTTGGTTATGTCATCTTGTATAACTTTGGCGAGTTTTTATCCAACCCTGCTTATCTCTTCAAGGTCTGGGAAGGCGGCATGAGCTTTCATGGCGGCTTTATTGGCGTGGTGGTTGCCATGTTCTTCTTTGCACGCAAATACAAGAAAAACGCCTTTACCGTGCTAGATTTTATTGCCCCTTGTGTTCCTCTTGGGCTGCTCTTTGGGCGTATTGGTAACTTCATTAATGGCGAGCTTTGGGGGCGTGTGTCTCACGGTGATTATGCTCATCTCATGTACTTTCCTCAGGCAGTCAGAGCTGACCATGAACTCATCAATGCCGACCCTAGCCTATTAACCATCGCCATGCAAGTGGGCGATTATTTTCTACTGCCACGCCACCCAAGTCAGCTGTATCAAGCGTTTAGTGAAGGGGTAATGCTGTTTGTCCTGCTTTGGTGGTTTAGCATGAAGCCTCGTCCCCGCTATGCCGTATCCGCCCTCTTTGTTTTAGGGTATGGATGTAGCCGATTTGTCACTGAGTTTTTCCGCCAACCTGATGTGGGTTATGAGCTCATCTTTGGATGGATGAGTAAGGGACAGCTGTACAGCCTGCCGATGATTTTGATTGGTGTGATACTCATGACCTTAGCCTATAAAAATAAAACCCATGACTGGTCGTGACTCCAATCACGGCTCATTTACCCAAAAAAAGTATCCTATCCATGAAACAATATTTAGAATTATTAACGCACATTTTAGAGCATGGTCAAGATAAGTCTGACCGTACAGGCACGGGCACTCGCTCAATTTTTGGTCATCAGATGAGGTTTGATTTGGCAGATGGCTTTCCCCTCTTGACCACCAAAAAAGTCCATTTTCGCTCCATCGTCATTGAGCTGTTGTGGTTTTTAAAAGGTGACACTCATGTCAAATATCTCCAAGACAATAACGTCACCATCTGGGATGAATGGGCAACCGCCGAACAAACCGCACGCTTTGGACGCCAAGAGGGCGATTTGGGGGCGGTGTATGGTCATCAGTGGCGTAATTTTGGGGCAACCAAAAACGCAGATGGCTCATATCAGTCAGACGGATTTGACCAAATCGCATGGCTAATCAATGAAATAAAGACCAACCCCAATTCTCGTCGCCTCATCGTCTCAGGCTGGAATCCCAATGAAGCAGGCGAGGTTGCCCTGCCGCCCTGTCATACGCTGTTTCAGTTCTTTGTGGTGAATAGCAAACTGTCTTGTCAGCTGTATCAGCGTAGTGCCGATGTGTTTTTGGGCGTGCCATTTAACATCGCCAGTTATGCCCTGCTCACACACATGGTCGCTCAGGCTTGCAATCTAGCGGTGGGCGAGTTCATCTGGACAGGGGGCGACACTCATTTATATCACAACCACATTGACCAAGCCAAGTTACAGCTCACGCGTGAACCTTTGCCCCTATGTCAGTTGCACCTAAATCCTGATGTGAAGGATATTTTTGAGTTTAGCTTTGATGACATCAAACTCATCAATTATCAATCACACGACAAAATCGCAGCACCTGTGGCGGTATAAGCCATCGCCTTATGCAGCCTATAAAATACCGTCCACTCATGGCATTCGCCTTAGGGATGTCATCGGCTGCCTTATTGTTTGTTAGTGCTGATGAGTTATGCGTGTCTTTTTTTGATGGTGTGCCATTTTATGTCAGTCAAATACAAAGCTCGGGCAATGATGATGACGTCGTGTTTAAATTGCAAGCACTTTTGGGTATTTTATTGACCCCTGCCTTCTTTCTTAGCAAAAAACAAAATCATTCAAGTCATTTGGATGACGCTTTATTATGGCGTTATGCTGTTATTATAGACTTTTTGATTCAAAGCAAGACTAGGCGACAACGAGTGCAGTGTACAAGTAGCACATAAGGGAGTTGGCAACGCCGTATTGCTTTACAATCAAATGGCTATTTTTCTTGGTTGGAGAGTGGTTCTGCCCTATCAATACTGTGGCATTCTATCATTCATTGTCGCTCTTATGCCTTGATGGTGTTTATGGCAGGTCAGCTGCTGCTATTGATACTTAGTTATTTGTTTTTAAGACAAGGCGGTGATGTTTATGGCGAATAAATTGTAGAGACGGCGAGCGTTTGACCTTAGCAAAGTCTATCTTCTAGGCAATTTTATCTTTATGTGGTATTATAAATCAAATCACCTCACCCATAAATCATGAAAACCGACAACAACCCCATAAAAATCACCCACGTCGTCGCCAAAGACCGTCAAAACTGCATCGGTCAAGACAACGCACTGGCGTGGCACATCCCAGAAGATTTGCAGCATTTTAAACGCTTGACCACAGGTGGCATTATCCTGATGGGGCGTAAGACTTTTGAGTCCCTAGGTCGCCCCCTACCCAACCGCACGAACATCGTCATCACCAAAAACACCTCCTATCTGGTGCCTGATGACGTGTTGGTATTTGATGATTTGACCCAAGCCATCGCCCACGCCAAAATGCTGGCAAGTGCAGCAAATCAAGAACGCATCTTCATCATCGGCGGGGGCGAGGTGTATCGCCAGAGTCTGGCAATGGCGGATATTTTGGAGATTACCGAGGTGGACTTAGAGGTGCAGGGCGATGCCTTCTACCCAAGCATTAGCGATGAGTTTAGCGAGGTGTGGCGGTCAGATAAGCAGGTGGACGAGAAAAGTGGTGTAGCATTTAGTTTTGTGCGATATGAAAAGTCGGCATGATTATTGCATGTATCTATCATCATTCATTTCTATCATCACTCATTCATGATGGTCATGATTGACAGCATTTTTACACAGACATGAGAGGTCTTTATCATGAAACACCTAAGCATTATGATGCTCCTTGCCATCGCCTTAACAGGCTGTAACGCCATGACCACCGCCGCCGATAGAGCGACGAATAAACACAGCTCGTTCTCACAAGATTCTAACACACGTTATCCCACGACAGACGAACAAAAAGACAGCGAACCTGCCTCATTTGCCAAGCAAAACTTTAGCTAACTTGATGTAGTCAGTCGGTGTAAGCACCCATTATTTGGGTGCTTCTTGCTTTGTAGCGTTACGCTCATCAATCTCTGCCATGCTGGTGGCGGGGACAAACTGCCCATTATTGACATCTGTGCCTCGTGCGGCGTGTTCGCTTTTTAGAGATTTGGCGACTTCTGGGGGCATGTAGTTCTCATCATGTTTTGCCAATACTTCACTGGCGACAAAAGTGCCGTTTTGGAGCTTTCCTGTCGCCACCACGCCAGAGTTCTCGGCAAACAAATCAGGGAGCACGCCCCGATACGTCACAGGAACGACCGCTTTATAATCACTGATTTGAAACTGGACATTTAAAGGGTCAGCAGGATCACGCTTGACTGAGCCTGCCACCACCATGCCTCCTGCTCGGATGCGTTTATCCTCTGGTGCTTTGCCTTGGGTGATGGCGGTTGGGTCAAAATAGTAGTCTGTCTGCTGACGAATGGCGTACAAGATAAGTCCCACCGCCACCGCCACACCGATGAGCATGGCAAGCACCCACATGAGCTTTTTTTGGCGTGCATGATTCATAAGATTCTCTATATTTCGTTTTTGCTTAGGGCTTGACGTTGTTTATTGGTGAGCTTTTTGCCCTGCATGGACAGCTGTTTTAGTTTGTTTATCGTGTGAATGCGTTCTTTTTTGGCATGCCAAATCATGAACAATACCGCCCCAAACACCAACGCATAACACGTCCACACATAAGCCCCATGTCCATTCATGTGAATAAAATCATGAACAGTTTGAAAATACGGTGTCATCGCTGGCTCCTTTGGGCTTGCTCTTTGAGCGACTATTGTTTAGATTGTAGGTAGTGGCCCACTCATGCTTTGTTGTACTCTCGTTGTAGTATCAGTGAGTTGGTGCGATAAATGGCGAGTGCCGCCACCATAAAATACATGCCGAGCATCATGACAAGCAGTGGCACCCACATGGCGGCAGGCATTTTTGGGGCATTGGTGACGGTAAAAGTCGCCCCTTGATGTAGGGTATTCCACCATTCCACTGAGTATTTGATGATGGGCAGATTGACCGCACCGACGATGGATAAGATGGCGGCTGCTCTGCCTCGGTTCTGACTGTGATGAAAGGCACTGAACAATGCCATCACCCCTGCATACAAGAACGCCAAAATCAACATGCTGGTCAGACGTGCGTCCCATACCCAGTATGTACCCCAAGTGGGTTTTGCCCAAATAGAGCCTGTTAATAGCGACAGCACACAACAGATAAAGCCAATCGGAGCAACCGCTTGGGCGATGATGTTCGCCGTTTTGATTTTCCACACCAAAAAAATGACGCCCAAGACACTCATGGCAAAATAAATACTCATGGCAAGGCTTGCTGTCGGCACATGAATAAAAATAATGCGATAACTGTTGCCTTGCAGATAGTCAGGAGGTGCGAACAAAAGCCCCCACACCGTACCCACACTCATCAAAATAAAGGCAATCAAACCAAGCCACTTCACCCATGGCGAGAAAATCTTAAAAAAACGCTCCGTACCCACCGTCGTCAAAAACCCCTGCCACAGACGATAAAAAAACCCTGTGTGGGTGGTATTTGGATTGGTAGCTTTTTGTGCGTTTGGCATAATCCACCATGATGATGAGTAAAAGGCTAGGTGTGCTCATTCATGTTTGTACAAAAAGACGACAAACTGCCAGATTTGTCGGCAATCATCATCAAGCCCAAGCGTAGGCTAAGACAATCGCATACCAAAACGAGCTTTGACGAGCTTTGACGAGCTTTTTGACAAAAATCAACCTGTCGTCATTTTTATGTCAGCTGATGTATGGTTTATCAACACTAGCTGATACACAAGAATGTAAGCACACCCAATATTATAGCATATTTTTGAGGATTATTCGCAAGGGTCGTGGCGACAAAATGCACGAATTTTGAGTGGCATGAGATTGATTAAAAACCATACAATTCTTCATACTAGGTCGTCCACGAATTTCTGCGATGCCAACAATTTGTCAAAAAGATTAAAAAAATTAACAAATTTGCAAAAAATGATTTGCCTTTTTAGGCAGATTTGTTCAAAATATAAGGTTACATTAACCATCATCCTGTTGGTGTATTTCACCTTTAATTAAGATTATTAAGATGCCACTGTCATAGGGTGTCATCTTTTTGTGTCATTAGCATGAAAATCAGGTGAATCGCCCTTGATTTTTACGCTTTCATAATTTGAGAAATTTCATGACCGACCGACCCATTGCTCTTGACTTGCAAGACATTCACAAAAATTATGGCTCGCTAGAAGTCCTAAAAGGCGTCTCATTAACTGCTTATGATGGCGATGTCATCAGCATTCTAGGGTCTAGTGGCTCGGGCAAATCCACCCTGCTTCGCTGTGTCAATCTATTAGAAAAACCCAGTTTGGGCAGGATTTTTATTGGCAATGAAGAGCTGCTGCTAACCCCAAAAAAAGGCGAACTGATCGCCAAAAATCCCAAACAGTTAGAGACGCTGCGTTCAAAGATTGGTTTTGTCTTTCAGTCATTTAACTTATGGCCTCATAAGACCATTTTACAGAACATCACCGAAGCACCCATTCATGTCTTGGACATGACGAAGGCTGATGCCATGGCAGAAGGCGAACGACTGCTTGCCAAGGTTGGACTGCTTGATAAGAAAGATGCCTACCCTGACAACCTGTCGGGTGGACAACGTCAGCGGGTAGCCATCGCCCGTGCACTTGCGATGAAGCCCAAGGTTCTTTTATTTGATGAGCCGACCTCCGCTTTGGACCCTGAGCTCGTTAATGAAGTGCTGATGGTCATGCGTGAGCTTGCCTCCGAGGGGCGTACCATGCTGATTGTCACGCATGAGATGCGATTTGCTAAGGAAGTTTCTAGCAAAGTTGTCTTTTTACATCAAGGGCGAATCGAGGAGATGGGCACCCCTGCTCAGGTCTTTGAGAACCCTAAATCTGAGCGTGTCAGAGAGTTTATGGCCTCGCACCAATAGGACTATCACCTTAAAGCTCGTTTACTTACCCCAACCCCTATCAACTCTAAGGATTGTTATGAAACAAACTGCCAAATTGACGCTTGCCCTGCTTGCGATGACCGCCCTGACTGCCTGTGGTGGCGACAAACCTGCTGAGACGCCAAAGGCTGACGCCGCCACGCCACAAACGGGCGAAGCCAAAAACCTTGTCATCGCCACCGAGGCCAATTATCCTCCCTTTAACAACACAAGCGCTGATGGCAAAATCGTGGGCTTTGACGTGGATGTCATCAATGCCGTCTGCCAAGAGATTAACGCCAAATGTGACATCATCGCCCAAGATTGGGAGGGACTCTTACCTGGGCTTTTGACGAGCAAATACGATGCGGTCATCGCAGGGATGTCCATCACGCCTGAACGTCAAGAACAGGTGGACTTCTCTGAGCCCTATTTTAGCAACACCATTGTTTGGCTAAGTAAAAATGACGGCTCATTTGACCCCAACAACATCAAAAACATGGTGCTCGGCAGTCAGCGTTCCACCACAGGGGCAGACTACATCACCAAAAATTATGATGGCAAAGATGGCAACCGTGTTCAGCTTTATGATACTTATACCAACTCATATCTTGACCTAAAAGCTGGACGCAATCATGCGGTCATGGCAGAGAAAGTCTCAGCGATGGAATGGCTCAAACAAAATAACGATGGCTTTGGTTTGGTCGGCGATGAGATTGACAACAATGACAATCTGGGCATTGCCGTGCGTAAAGGCGATGCCCTAAAAGCAGAGTTTGATAAGGCACTAGCCACCCTAAAAGCAAATGGCAAACTTGCTGAGCTTGAAAAGCAGCATTTTAGCGATTTGGGAGATACTGCCAGTGCCACACCGCCCACTGCTCAGCCTACGGATGCAGCGAGTGCCACTGCCACCACCGACAATGCAGCTGCTCCTGCCAGTGACAGTGCCAAATAACCCCTTCATTGACAAAAGGATCTCATCATGACCTACGCTAAAAACAGCCCCATCATCAAAACCTTAGCTGTCGCCCTAGCTGCTTTTGCCTTGAGTGCCTGTGGTGGTAATAAGCCTGCTGACACCGCCAAGAGTGATGGTGCGGCAAATACCCCACCACAAGAGAGCAAAAACATCGTCATCGCCACCGAATCTAGCTTTAAGCCATTTAGTTATCTGGACAACACAGGCAAATTGGTGGGTTTTGAGATTGACCTTGCCAATGCCTTATGCCAAGAGATGAAAGCCACCTGCGACATCCAAAGCCAAGATTGGGAGAGCCTAATCCCAAGCCTACAAGCCAAAAAATCAGACGCCATCATGGCAGGCATGTCCGTTACCCCCGAACGCTTGCAAGTGGTGGACTTCTCGGATGCCTATTTTGACAACAAACTGGTCATCGTCGGTAAAAAAGGCGATACGGTGAACTTAGAAGGGCTGGCTGGTAAAACTGTCGGTGTACAGCAAGGTACGTTATCAGGCGATTATCTTGCCGAGCATCAACCCAAGGCAACGGTCAAATCTTATGACAAACAGGACAACGTCTATCTGGATCTTAGTGTAGGACGCATCAGCTACATGATGTCCGACTTCGTCCCTGCCTCTGACTGGCTAAAAACCGACACTGGGGCAAATTTTGAGATTAAAGGCGAGCCCATTGACATCAATGATAAAGTCGGTATTGCTGTTCGCAAAGATGATGCCCTAAAAGGCGAGTTCAATGCTGCCCTAGCTGCCCTAAAAGCAAACGGCAAATACGATGCCATCGTCGCAAAATACTTTGATGTGTCTGGTGCCGCTGCACCCACCCAAAGCGATAAGCCAAACTCTGCCAACACAGAGGCAACCTCTGCTGATGCCCCAGCCGACGCCGCCAAAACGGACAACAAAGCACAATAATCAACTTTTGGGCATGGGCAGATTGCCCATGCCTTTGTCATCGTTAAGGATAATTTTATGAAGCATAAGGTATTTTTCGCAATCATCAGTGCCTTGGTGCTGACCGCCTGCGGTGGTGACAAACCTGCTGACGTCACAGCCCAAGAGACTCCCGAGATTCCTGACACCCTACTCATTGCCACCGAA
>JBHCFR010000156.1:0-2847 GCA_041801945.1 Moraxella sp.
TATCAGGGCAAAACAATGTGGCGATCGATGATGTGCAGGCAGTATTTTCAGCAGTGGCAGACCATCGGCTAGGACAGAAGTTTGTGCCATTTCATCACTTAGGAGGGCTGACGAAAACGACCATTGCCAGACGCATTTTAGAAGAAGTGGCGATTGATTGAGATAAACACCACGCTTAGATGGTTCTTGTGGGCTTATTTGTGGTATCAATAAGGTGGGGCGTCATTCACACCTGCCAAAGTAAAAAGAGGGCGGACCTGTTATCTGCAAAAGCACAAGACGCCACCTTGATGTCAAAATAGGTTTCACTGACAGCCACGTTAATAAACCATCAAAACAGCCCCTAAACACCCAAGCATCCAAGCACCTTAGTACCCAAGTACCTTAGCACCCAAGCACATGACATGAAATCACCCACTGCCCGTATGTATCATCCCTTCAAAGAGAAGCTCAATCAATTCTTTCTTCGGCGAGCACCAAGAGAAGATATGGCGTCACTTGGGCTAAATAATGTTTATGTGTTTTTTAGTCGTCAAGGTTTGTTATTTGCCTTATTGCTGCTTGCCACCTTTGTGACGGGGGTGAATTATGGTAATAATTTGGTGCTTGGTTTGTGTTTTTATTTGTTCGGCATTTGGCTTGTGACCGTGTTTCATACCTTTGTACAAGTATCAAGCATACAAGTGCGATTCATTGAGGCAAGCCTATCTTGTGCAGGACGAGTGGGATGGGTGACTGTGGAGATTTCTAACAAAAGCGGTAAACCATCAAGGCAGATTGAGGCGGTATTTGATGCTTGGCACGAGTCAGATGAGCCCATACCAACAGGCAGAACCCATACAGATCTCATGCAAGCAAACACAGTGGTTACACGGGTGCTAGATAAGTCGGTGCTGATTAAAGTGCCTGTCCCTACCCCTAAACGCGGGATAATGACTCTGCCACGCCTCATCATCAGCAGTCGCTATCCACTTGGTATCATGAGGGCGTGGGCTTATGTGTATCTGGCAAGTCCGATATTTGTTTATCCTAAGCCCACCTCCTTTGAGTGGCATGATGACAAGCGAGCCGTGGCAAGTGATCAAGATGAGCGTAGTGCCATCAGTGTGCTGGGACAAAGTGATTTTGAGATGCTAGATGAATATCAAGAGGGCGAGAGCTTGGCGCGTGTATCATGGTCGCATGTCGCACGTGGGGCAGGCATGCTCACCAAGCATTTTGGCGATGCTTTGGGGTGTGAGTCGTGTCTGCATTATGATGACATGCCATCAGGCACGCACGAAACCCGCCTTAGCGAACTTACTCATGCCGTACAGTCTATGGCAGAGCAAAACATCCCCTTCATGCTGGTGCTGCCAAGTGGTGCCGGTGAGGTTGGGGTGGGCGAGGAATTCATCCGCCAATGCCTGCTTAGGCTTGCCAAAGAACCCTAATGGACTTTATCTAAGGCGATGACATGAGGTTTATCACGATGATGATTTGATAAAATCAGGACAGTCAGGATTCTCCTCATAGCTACACAAAACCACCCTGACAGATTAAACGAAACACCCCAAGCACCCAAACAGCATGACTCGTATGACAAACAGCACTTTTGAAGATTTCGGATATGGTAGGCAAATCCTAATCGCTACCCCCAAGAAGTTTTGGCAAAAAATCCTTGCCCTGCCTGCTTATCACTGGCTGCTGCTTGCCATGTCATCATTGACACTGCCTCATGCCATGGGAGTGCCGACATGGCTGTTGGTGGCACTCGTTATCAGCATCATCATGCAAAAACCAAGCATCAAGCGGCGTCTGTCTTATTTGATGGGTGCTAGATGGAGACGCCTGTATCAAGCCATGCAGGTATTGCTGTTTTTGGGTGGAACGGCGACGATTTGGATAAGTTTTGGGCAGAGTTTTGGCGTAGATGTGGCAGTTAGTTTTTTGGTGTTGTGCTTTGTGGCAAAGGCGTGGGAGATTTATGAAAAACGAGATGCGTATGTGGCATTAAATCTTGCCTTGTTCACTTTGGCATCTGCCTTCTTAATGCGTCAAGATTTGAGCGTGGCGGTCATGGGTTTGCCGACACTCATGATGATATTACTTGGATTTATTACCATCAGCGATGATGACAACACCGATGGTTCAGGAAGACTGTATGCACTGGCGATGATGACCCTGCCTGCCATTCCCTTGCTGGTTGTGTTGTTCTTATTTTTTCCACGCCTGCCTCCTATGTGGTCGCTGCCAATGGCGGGCAAATCTGCCACAACGGGCGTATCTGACAGCATGTCGCCGGGGGATTTTTCCAACCTAAGCCAATCTACCGAACTTGCTTTTCGTGCCGAGTTTTTGGGTCAGATGCCAAGCCGTCATGACATGTACTGGCGTGGTTTGGTGTTTAGTAATTTTGATGGGGTGACATGGCGACAAAATGATTTTTCGCTAAAATTTTGGTCGTCTCGTGACGGCGATACCCCACCCACATGGGCAATGAGTGCCTACCGTGGCATGGAGTACGCTTATCAGGTCATCTTGGAGCCGACCGAACAAAACTGGCTGTTCGCTTTGGACTATCCACGCCTGCACCCTGAACGTGGCATAGGCATGACAAACGATTTTACATTGAGAAGTTATTATCCTGTCAGCACACAAAAACGCTACCGTGCCAGCTATTTTAGCGAACCAAAGATAGACATTGAGCTTACCGACATGCAAAAACGCATCAACTTGCGTTTGCCACTTGAGGGTAATGAAGCGTCCAGAGCCTTGGCTCATGATCTCTACGCCAAAGCAGGCAATCCTGTTCGTTATATCCAAGAGGTGCAAAACTTCATCAGTACTGGCGGATTTAGCTACACA
>JBHCFR010000157.1:0-3649 GCA_041801945.1 Moraxella sp.
CGCTGACATCATGACAGACGTAGCCAAAAATATTGGCTGGCTCTCTCAGCTTAAAGTGCCGACCTTTGTGTGGGCACTTGCCACTGGCGTGATACTGCGTAACGTACTCACCACCATGTTTAACTTTGACATGTTTGATCGTGCCATTGATGTGTTTGGCAACGCTTCTTTGAGCCTATTTTTGGCAATGGCACTCATGTCTTTGAAGTTGTGGGAATTGGCAGATTTGGCAGGTCCTTTGGTCATCATCCTAGGCGTCCAAACCTTGGTCATGGTTTTGTATGCGTATTTTGTCACTTTTAATGTCATGGGCAGGGATTATGATTCGGCAGTACTTGCCGCAGGGCATTGCGGTTTTGGGCTAGGTGCCACACCCACAGCAGTTGCCAACATGCAGGCGGTGACCGACCGTTATGGCTCATCGCATAAGGCATTCTTGATTGTGCCAATGGTGGGGGCGTTCTTTGTGGATTTGATTAATTTGGTGATTTTGCAAGGGTATTTGGTACTGCCCTTTATGAAGTAGCCTGACTTGTTTAAAAGCGAACCACACCCCAAAAGTTAGATGGCTTTTGGGGTATTTTTTGGCAACCTCGCCAAATGATTAGACGACGTTTATCTGACAATGACAAAAGAAGGTGTCTTAAAGGCGGGCAAGGACGTGCTTTAAACCATCTTAACCCTTGTCCGATAAAGCTATCCAACACTTGTGATGGGCTCATTTTTCTCCAAACGCTCACCCTTTTGACGCAGTAGTGCATAGAGCACGCCTGTCACCACACTGCCCAATGCAATGGCAATCAGATACATGAGCGGCTGTGAGACAAAGGGGATGACAAACAGTCCGCCATGAGGAGCTTGCAGTCCTATGCCAAGCCCCATGGACATCGCCCCTGCCAGTCCCCCACCAATGATCGAGGTGATGATGACTCGTGCAGGGTCAGCCGCCACAAACGGCAGTGCCCCCTCAGAGATAAAACACAAACCAAGCACAAAAGATGCCTTGCCTGCATTTTTTTGATTGTCATTAAATTTGTTTTTGGCAATCCAAGTCGCTATCGCCATGCCAATGGGTGGCACCATACCCCCTGCCATGGCTGCCGCAATGGGGGTATACACCCCTGAGGCAATCATACCCACAGAGAAAGTGTAAGCTGCCTTATTCACAGGTCCTCCCATGTCAACACACATCATCGCACCCAAAATCAGACCCAAAATGATGGCATTGGTGTCATTCATGGATTTGAGCCACTCGGTGAGTGCTGCCATGATGCCTGCCACAGGTGGATTAATGGCGTACACCATCAGCAATCCCACGATGAGCGAACCCAAAAGAGGCAGTATCAAAATCGGCTTTAAGGAAGTTAGGCTTGCAGGGAGCTTGATGACGTCATTTAAAAACTTCACCGTATAGCCTGCCAAAAATCCTGCAATGATACCCCCCAAAATCCCCGCACCTGCGGTATTGGCAAGCATTCCCCCAATCAGACCCACGGCAAGACCAGGGCGGTCAGCGATGGAGTACGCCACATAGCCTGCAAACACCGCTATCATCAAAGCAAAAGCACTGCCACCGCCGATGTCCATGAGTGCTTTGGGCAGTCCCATGGCAACATTAGGGTCTTTAAAGGCCTCCACACCAAACATAAAGGACATGGCGATGAGCAGTCCCCCTGCCACAACCAGCGGCAACATGTGCGACACGCCTGTCATTAGGTGCTTGTAGACTCCTTTTCTCTCCTCGGTTTGGCTAGCTTCGCCCAGCTGTTGGTCGCCACCATAAATCACCGCTTGCTCAAAAGCTTTGGTGAACTCCTGCTCGGTTTTCTTTAAGGCAAGCCCCGTGGAGGTGCGATACATTTTTTTGCCATGGAATTTGGATAAATCCACATCAATGTCCGCCGCCACAAACACCAAATCAGCCTCTGCCACCTCTTGATCACTGATGGCATTACCCACACCGACCTGTCCACGCGTCTCCACTTTCACAGACCAGCCTTGGGCTTTGGCATAGTTTTCAATGGCTTCTGCTGACATGAACGTGTGTGCCACCCCTGTCGGACAAGCCGTGACCGCCACAATCTTTAAAGGCTTTGATGGGGATTGCTCTTGGTTGGGATTTGAACTAAAAACCGTCTGGTCGGTTTTTATTAAGGCATGAACATAGTTTGGGTCTTCAAACTTTGCTGAGTTTAGGGTATTTTTGTCCAGATAAATGATGTTTGCGGTATCAGCACGCACTTCATCTGCAATGACGATTCTGATGTCTGCCTGCACATGAGCATTGGTGTCTAATATCGCTTGAATGCCTTGTTTTTGCAATGCCATGAAGAGCTGTTTGGCGATAAGCAGTCCATGTGCAGAAGGGTTTGCCACCTCAATGGCATAGATTTTGGCTTGATTCATGGGGATTTCCCTATTGGTTAAATAACGACCAATCAACGAACGCTAACCTCTGCTGCTGATTGGCTTAAAATATCTTACTGTCGTGGGTGCATCATGTCAGTCTCTTGACCTGCACCTTTTCAATCAAGGACTGCAATCCATCCTTGCTTGGCACTCCAAATCCGATGATAGAAACGGCATGAGCCGATAGTGCTGTCGCCCTTGCCAGTGCGTCTGTCGGTGCATCACCTCTTAGCAGTCCAAAAATCATGCCAGCCACAAAAGTATCGCCTGCACCCACCGTGCTTTTTACGCTCATGACAGGGGGCGTCGCCTGATATATCTCCCTACCGTCCTTTCTCTGACGTAACCAATGCACCCCCTGCTCCCCCATAGAGACAAAAATATGTTCTATATGAGCATGAACATGATCAAAAAAATCCACCTGTGCCGCCAGATTATCTGCACGCACACCAAAGGATTCAAAGAGCTCTTCATGATTGGGCTTGATGAGCCACAACGGATAACGCATGGCGATTTTTAATGCCTCTCCACTGACATCTACCGCCACCTTGTGACGTAGATTGGTCAATACTGCCAACAGATGATCAAAGTCAGACAAATCAAAGCCCACAGGCAAAGACCCTGCAATCACAATCGCATCGGCTTTTTTGGCAAGTTCCGCCACTTGTTCAAAAAACTGCAATTTATCCGTCTCGGTCACCACAAAGCCCTGTCCATTGACATCTGTGGTACGACCAACGCCATCTACCACATCGGCAAGCTTGATGTTGGTTCTTGTAATTCCCACCACCCTCACAAACCGATTCACCATCTGACCTAAGCCCTCGCTGTGGCTTAGAGTGTCACGCTCATGAAAGAGGTGATCAAAAATCTCATCATTGTCCGCCCCCAAAAACCCCGTGACGGTGGTATCCACCCCCAAATCCGCCAAAATCTGAGCCACATTTAGACCCTTGCCCGCTGCATCTACTTGATTGGATAGGGCACGATTGACCGCACCAAGATTCAGGACTTCCAGACTCACCGTGATGTCAATGGCAGGGTTTAGGGTCACACAAAGCACTTGGGTCATCTTACACCTCCTGTGCCAATAAAGCACGCACGTCAGCAGCAGTACTGCACGCCAAGACTTTTTTGGCAAGATACTCGGCATCGGCAAAGTTTAGTTCACGCACTTTTGCCTTAGCAAGGGCAATGCTGCCAACCGACATGGACAGCTCGTCCACCCCCAGCCCCACCA
>JBHCFR010000158.1:0-4343 GCA_041801945.1 Moraxella sp.
ATGGAAATGAACATGAAATCATCACACCTAATTTTGACAAACCTTCCCTCAAAAATGGCATGGGGCACGATTATCATGGGTCTTCTTGCTGTCGTGCCAGTGGCTCATGCTCTGCCCTCTGATGCCAGTCAGCCCATTCGTCTGCTTGCCGACAAAGCCACATACAGTGAGCGTACAGGCGTGACCAGCTATTCGGGCAATGTCATCATTGAACAAGGCACGCTTAAAATTAGGGCCGATAACATCACGCTTAATCTAGATGATAAACGCAGCATTAAGACAGCTGTGGCAACAGGTCGTCCTGCCACCATGCAGCAGATTGTCACCCAAGAAAAAGGACCTGCCAAAGGTCAAGCCAATAAGATTGATTATAATGCGGTGACAGGCATCATCACCTTGACAGGCAATGCCAAACTCACTCAGGCGGGTGCCAGTTTTTCAGGCAACACCATTCGTTATAGCCTAAAACTGGGCGATGTGGAGGCGAATGCAGGGGGCGGTCAGCGAGTGGAGTTGGTGTTCCCACCAAGCGAATCTAACAGTCGCACGGGTGTTCGTCCATGACCACGCTTTCTATGCACCATTTGGGCAAACGTTATGGGCAACGCTGGGTGGTCAAAGATGTCTCTTTTGAGATAGAAGAGGGGCAGGTGGTGGGCATCTTAGGACCTAATGGGGCAGGTAAGACCACAAGCTTCTACATGGTCATCGGGCTGGTTCCCATGGATAAGGGCAAGGTACTGTTAGGCGATGTAGACTTATCCAAAAAAATGATGCATGAACGAGCCAAAGCAGGGATTGGCTATTTGCCTCAAGAAGCTTCTATTTTTCGTAAACTGACGATTGAGCAGAACATCTTGGCGATACTACAAATACGTCAGGATTTGGATAAATCCGCCCAACTTGCCGAGCTGGAAAAATTGATTGGTGAGTTTCATCTAGAACACGTTCGCCATTCGCTTGGCATGAGCGTATCAGGCGGGGAGCGTCGTCGCTGCGAGATAGCCCGAGCCCTAGCCAGTAATCCTAAATTCATCTTGCTAGATGAGCCGTTTGCAGGGGTGGACCCCATTTCGGTGGGCGACATCAAAGAGGTCATCATGACCCTAAAACAGCGAGGCATCGGCGTACTCATCACTGACCATAATGTGCGTGAAACGCTGTCGATCTGCGAAAAGGCGTACATCGTCTCTGAGGGTAATATCATCGCTCAGGGCTCATCCGAGGACATCTTACAAAATGAGCTGGTGCAAAAAGTGTATTTGGGTAAGGACTTTGTGGTCTAATCTAAGATTGGTAAGCGGTGTTTGGTGCATAAAAGACCCTAAACATCAAATGGCAGAGGAATTTTAAGATGGCCCCTTTGAGAGTTGCTGTTCTGGTTTCAGGTAATGGTTCAAATTTACAAGTCCTAATTGATCAAATGCAACAAGGCTTGCTTTTAATTGACATTGTTGCTGTGATCAGCAATAAGGCACAGGCTTATGCCTTAACTCGTGCCAATCATGCCAACATTCCAACTTTCATCATTGATAAAGATGAGCAGGGCAATGTCTATTCACGAGCTCAATTTGAACGTCTGGCACTAGAAGTATTATCACCACTTGCTGTTGATTTGGTGGTATTGGCAGGATTCATGAGAATCTTAACGCCTCTATTTGTTCATGGGGTAAAAGAAGAGCTAAATGCGACCATGATTAATTTGCATCCCTCTTTACTGCCCAATTATAAGGGGCTAGACACGCATGAACGTGTATTAAGAGCAGGCGATGCCTTGCATGGCTGCACGGTGCATTTGGTCACAAGGGAGCTGGACGCAGGGCAGATATTGACTCAGGCCATCTTGCCCATCCATCCTCATGATACGCCCACCACTCTTCAAAACAGAGTGCATGAGCTTGAATATATGCTATTACCACGCACGATAGATTTCATCGCTCGTGGTGTCATCAATGTCCATGAGGGAGGAGAGATTTATCGGTTTTGGGGTGGCTAACAATCAGCTAAGCAGTTTGATACACCAAGAAATATTGCAACAAGATGTAAAAATTTTGACAAAAGATGTCAAAATACCCCGTGCCATTTGGTTAATTTTATCTTGTGTTTAATCAAGGGTTATGACTGTGTGAACTTATGTAAAATCACTTGAAAGCGTGGTTGTTTTAAGACAAAATACCGCACAGACAGACACGCAAAAATACGTTACGTGCTGTCTTGTGGTAAACAAAGGACTTATTAACCATTTTTTTAAAGTGTATTATGAAATCTATTTTCTCTACCATCGCTCTTAGCTCCATGCTCGTATTTGCCCTAACTGGCACAGCCCATGCCGAGGATTATCACTGCAAGGGCAGTCTTGGCAAAAAACGCATTGATGGCGATGTCGTGGTTCGCGGCGGTACTTGTACGCTAAATGGCACGACCGTTGATGGCAATATCAAGGTCTATCAAGGAGGTAGCTTGGTTGCCAACAGTGTCCGAGTTGATGGCGACATCCAAGCTGAAAAAGCCAAAGCAGTGACGGTAAGTGGAGGCTTTGTAGATGGGAACATTCAAGTCAAAGAAAGCGGTGCGATTAACATCTCCAAGGTCTCTGTCAATGGCGACATCCAACTGTTTGACAACCGTGCCACTGCCCGCGTAAACAGCAATAAGGTAGATGGCAACTTGCAATGCAAAAGCAACAGCAAGCAGCCAACGGGCAAATCAAATCGGGTCAATGGCAACAAAGAAGATCAATGCCAAAGCCTATAATCATCACATCAAAATCACAAGAAAAGAGTCAGCTTATGGTTGGCTCTTTTTTTGATAAATGGCATGGCGTCAGTTAAGCTTGTTGCATTTAATAAGGTTGGAAGACAACATAAAAACAAGAGCCAGCCACATCAGTAAAATTCTTTCATATTTGTGCGTTTGGCTTTATAATAATCTCTATTTGATGTTGAGATAATCATGACCACATTTGTTAGTTTTAATATTAATGGGCTTCGTGCCAGACCTCATCAGCTGCTTGCTGTGCGTGATGAATTGGGGGCGGACATTATTGGTTTGCAAGAAACCAAGGTTTCAGATGAGCTTTTTCCCCTAAACGACGTGGAGCGTTTGGGCTATCATGTGACGTTCTTTGGACAAAAATCACACTATGGCGTGGCGATTTTGTCAAAATTTGAACCGATTTTTGTGCAAAAAGGATTTCCTTTTGCTGACGTGGATGCACAAAGACGGCTGATTCATGCTCGCTTTGATATCCATGGGCGGACGATTGATGTGATTAATGGCTATTTCCCACAAGGCGAGAGTCGTCATCATGAGGTAAAATTCCCCATGAAACAGGCGTTTTATGCCGATCTAAATCGCTATGTTGATGAGCTAAAAGCACAGGGGCGTGAACTCATCATCATGGGCGACATGAACATCTCCCCTCATGATAATGACGTGGGTATTGGCGATGCCAACGCCAAACGCTGGCTCAAAAATGGCACCTGCTCGTTTTTGCCTGAGGAGAGGCAGTGGTATGATGCACTGATGAGCCGTGAGCTGCATGATACTTACCGTAAATTCAACCCTGACAGCAGTGATGAGTTTAGTTGGTTTGATTATCGCTCCAAAGGCTTTGAGGACACGCCAAAGCGTGGGCTGCGTATTGACCATATTTTATGCACTGATACACTGATTACCGACTGTGTGGAGGCGGGCATTGATTATGAGATTCGTGGGCTTGATAAGCCCTCTGATCATGCACCGATTTGGGCGAAGTTTGATATTTAAGCCATGGGATAACAAGTGAGGTCATCTTATTTGTTATCCGTATTTTATTTAACATAATCCTAATTATTCATTCAAAGCAATAACTATCACAGCTTGCTTCATTTAAACTTAAAATCAAAGCCTCTGATGAGACTTGTCCACCCAAACCGCTTGGTGTAAACAAATAAAAATGGCAGTATCGCCACCTCTATTATGCTATAATGTATGCTTTTTAGTGGGCTAAATCAGACGTCTTTTATGAGAACTCTAAAACCAACCACATTGATTCCTGCACGCCACATGGGAGAGACGGCGGTGCTTGAAGTGGATGCGAGCTTTGCCAAGGGCGATGTCTTGGCACTCATTTTACACCCCAATCCCAAAGCAGGGGGCGACATGAATAGCAAGGTGGTGACGACCTTGTATCGTTTTTGTCGTGATCATGGCATGGATGTCGTTCGCTTTAATTATCGTGGTGTGGGCAGATCCAGCGGTCAGATTGAGTATGGTCAGGGCGAGTATTTGGACAGCCTTTGTGTGCTAGACTGGGCACTCATGCAGACCTTGACCACAAAAATATGGCTGGCGGGTTTTTC
>JBHCFR010000159.1:0-6025 GCA_041801945.1 Moraxella sp.
ACCATTACCTCCTTATTCACCCAACTTAAATCCCATAGAGCGTACTTGGGCAACGATTAAGAAATGGCTTAGAAATCATTTATCCACATTTGAGACGATTGAGCAGGGATTAGAGGGGTATTTTGGGGTTAAGTGAGTATATTTGGGCTGATTTAAACTCATCTCTTTTCATCACTCATTTGATTTTATTCTGGTGATTTTTTCATCTCAATCACTTTATCGCACAGCCACGCCAGTACATCGCCATCATGACTGATGATGAGCATGGACACACCAAAACTTTTATTAATGTCTTTTATCATGTTCATCATTTGCCATGTATTATCATCGTCTAGCATGGCAGTTGGCTCATCTAATATCAGCAGCTTAGGTCGCACTAATAGTGCTCGCACCAAGCACACTCTTGCCCTTTGCCCCCCCGATAGCTGGTGAGGGTATTTTTGCAAGATGTCTGTTGGCAGGTTTAGCTCGGTCAATAGCTCTGTGATGCTGTGATGCATCTCTTCATGGACCACGTGTGTTTTTTGCCGACGATGTTTGGCAATCAAGCCCTCCGCCACGCTTTGATGAATGGTCAAATAGGGATTTAAGCTACCCATATAGTCCTGCATCATCAGCACCACGTTAGGGCGATACGCCAAAAGTGCTCGCCCATCAAGACACAAAACCTCTCTTGTCCGCCCCTCATCGGCAAACAAAATTTCTCCACTGGCAACAATGGCATCATCCAAACGCGTGATGAGCTTTGCCAACGTGCTTTTGCCAACACCAGAGCGACCCATCAGTCCGACGATTTGCCCCTGCTTGATGTCAAAATCAGGAACACTCATGCCAAAATGACGTGCTTGGTTGATGCTCCTTGATGACCCCCAGAATAAACCAAAAGACCGATAATGATAGCGAAGTCCTTTGATGCTAAGTAATAAAGGTTTATCATCAGATTGATAAGATGGTAGTTGTACTGGCGTCTCTTTGGGTGGTTTTGTTGGTAGCTCTGATGGCAGCTTTGATGGCAATGCAGCAGCTCTATTATCAAATTTTTGCGTCAGCCGTCCATAGAGTGCTGTTTTATCATGAACTTCATGGCAGCTGCCATCTGCCATCATCATCACCTGATTGGCATAAGCCAATGCCCTCTCATCATGACTGATGATGATGACCGCCTTGCCCTCGTTTTTACTCAAATCAGCCAGCAGTGCCAACATACTCTGTTTTAACTCATCTTCTAAATGCCCTGTCGGCTCATCGGCAATGATGAGTGTAGAGTCAAGTGCCAATAGCAGTGCCAAATGCACTCTTTTTGCCTCGCCGCCTGACAGCTCATGAGGGTAACGATGTGGCAGGCTAGGATGATACACCTGTGTTTTTTGTAGTAGTGTTATCATCGTCTTTTGGCGGGCGTTTTTGCTAAGACGCGTATGAGAGAAGACCTTGTCAAAGGCGGTTTTGATGGTGTCCAAGGGGTTTAGCACCTGCTTGGCATCTTGAAACAGATAAGCGATACCACACCCACGGACGTCTCGCCATGTGCGTGCATGTGGCTCATGAATCGGCAGTCTTTGCCCACAGAAGAACACCTCGCCTGACACCACAAATCTAGGGTCTTGGATTGCCAACAGGCTCATCATGCTCACGCTTTTTCCCACGCCTGATTTGCCCATGATGACAAGTATCTGCCCCCTGTTTAGCGTGATATTCACATCGTGCAGCAGCCTTTGGCATGGCTGACAAGTCCCCATGTTTCCACCGTCACCTTGGTCGCTGATGGACAAGTGACGAACACGAAGTACCTCTTGTGTGCTCATGGATGATGCCCCCTAAGATACCAGACGATGTCTGTCATCAAGGGAGTCTGCTTGTGGGCTTTTACCTCCTCTTTGATCTGCCATCCTGACATCCAGCGCCTCTCTTAGTCCCTCGCCGATAAATAACAGCAGCGACAGCACGAGTGAGAGCACGCCAATGGATACCATCGCCAAATGCGGGCTGTCAAGGTTGTTTTTGGCTTGGGTGAGTAGCTCTCCTAGACTCATGAGCCCCCCAAGATACAAACCTTCCACCTCAAAAAAAGCAAGCACCGCCAAAAGGCTCACGCCGCTCATCACCATGAAGGGCAAATGCGTGAGATTCACAAGTAGGCTGCTTGGCAGGACATGACGCAAGATGATGGTGTGTGTAGGTACGCCTAAGTTTTTGGCAGTCAGTACAAAGTCCAAATGGCGGCTTTGCAAAAAATGCAGGCGAGTTAATGCCGTCGTAGAGAGCCACGAGAAGAGCATCATGATCCCAAAGAGCCCAAGCCAAGACAGCCTAAATACACTGCCAAGCAATATCACAATAAAGAGCTGCGGCAGTCCAAGCCAAACCTCAATGAATCTTTGCCCAAGTAAATCCACCACTCCCCCAAAATAGCCCATCACCGCCCCAATAGCCATGCCAATCAAGCCACTCATAACGGCAAGCAGCAAAGCAAAGCTCAAAGCATCTCTTAGTCCATACAGTACGATGGCAAGTACATCACGCCCCATCACGTCTGTACCCAAATAGTGATGCACATCTGGTGCCGCAGGATGGTCTTTGGCTTGCCAATCAATGCTATTGGGAGCATAGATAATGGGGGGCATGATCATAAAACCCTGCTGGGCAATGAGCGACTGCACCACAGGATCATGATAATCGGCGGTTGTCTCCAACACCCCTCCAAACTGCGTCTCTGGATAATCTTGCCAAATCGGTGTATGAATTTTGCTCTGTTGATAAATGATGATTGGCTTATCATTGGCGATGAGTGGTGAGAGCAGTGATATGCCCATCAAAATAAGCCAAAGCCACCACGAAAAATAAGCCAATCTTTGCCGCTTAAATGCCCGCCAAAAGCCCGACCACCTCATCGGTAATCCACCCTACCATCAATGAGATGATAAGCCACATCAAAAATCAGCGACACGACCACCATCACTAGGCTAAACAAATAAAGCACGCCGAACATGACAGGATAATCACGACTCATCATCGCCTCATAGCCGAGCCGCCCTATCCCATCAATGCCAAATATCGTCTCTATCACAAAATTACCGGCAAAGAGGACACCGACCACCACCATCGGCATGTCACTCATCATCGGTATCAACGCATTTTTTAGGGCATGATTGGTGATGATTTGACGCTCACTAAATCCCATCGCACGAGCGTTTTGCACATAGGGTGCTGATAGTTCTCTGGATAAGCTAAATTTGGTCAAGTAGGCAATACTGGCAATACCACCGAGTGAACTGGCGATGATGGGCAAGCTAAACTCGTGCAGCACATGTTTGACTTGACCAAAAAAAGTCAGCTCGTGCAGCCCCTCCAAGGTCACCTGCATGGGGAAAATTTGCCAAAACCTAGCACCAGCAAACAATATCATAAGCAGTAAAGCCACAACAAAAACAGGCAGGGCTGACCACAGCGACAATACAACAGCAGAGAGCTTATCAAACATACTGCCATGATAACGCACTTTTAACACGCCAAACAACACCCCAAAGCCATACATGACCATCAAGTTTAGCCCACCAAACAACAAACTGATTGGCAGCTTATCTTTGATTAACGTCACAACGCTTTGCCCCTTAAAAAAAGACTCTCCAAACTCAAAATGCACATAGTTTTTTATCATCAAATAAAAACGTTCATGCAAAGGCTTATCAAAACCAAAACGCACCGTCAGCTCATTCATCATCTCATCAGACAAGCCGTCTCTGCCTTGATAATAGATGGCATGACTCATGCCAACACCTTGACGGATGAGGGCTTTTTCATCATCGACGATTTTTGCGATTTGATTTTCTATCGGGCCTGTTGGTGCGATCTGCACGATGGCAAAATTAATACACAAAATCACAAATATGGTCGGTGGTATTAATAACAGTCGCTTGATAAGATAGTTCATGAGGGGTGATTTTGGTATTTATATTGATGAACATCTACCTGTTGCAAATGCCGATGGTCATCATGACAACTTTTGATGTATTTTGGCATCAGCAAGGGTTTGCCTTGAACGTATTTTTAAAATCAGGGACGATTTATCTTGATTTTCATGGCAACCCCAAAAACAAAGTACGCCCTAGAAATTGTTCTTTAACTCTCGCAACGCCCCAAACACCGCCAAAGCCGAGGTGTCCGTGCCAAGGACTCCCAGCTCTCTTAATCTGTCAATGACCCGTCTCTCTTGACAATGCCAAAAGACATTGATTTGACCCTCATCCGACACAGACGTGGGCAATGATGGTTCATTGTTATCAAGCTTAGTGCGAACTTGGTGCATGGCTTGGCGAATCTCATCATTGTGCGGCTCAATATACTCTCCAAACTTTAAATTGGCAAGCGTGTATTCGTGAGCAGGATAAAACAAAGCATCAGCTGGCAGCTCTTTTAGCCTCATTAAGCTGTCAAACAGCTGCTGCATGGTGCCTGTAAATACTCGCCCACATCCCCCACAAAATAATGTATCACCACAAAACACGCGTATTTTATCATCCAGACGACATAGATAGGTCAAATGCGTGTCTGTGTGCCCTGCTGTTCGCCACACCCAAAAATCCACGCCCAGCACCGTCACTGTATCACCCTCATCCACCGTTTGGGTTGGGGTGACGCCATGCTCATGATGAGCGATGATCTGCACCTTGGGGAATGCCTCTTTTAATGCCATGACACCCCCTGTGTGGTCATGGTGATGATGCGTGATGAGAATGGCGGACAATGACAGCTCGTTTTGGGTCAAGAAATCAAGAACAGGCTGTGCCTCTCCTGCATCAATGACAATCGCCTCACCGTCTTTGACAATTGCCCAAATGTAATTGTCATCAAATGCTCTAATCGGATAAATCATCATCTACACTCCTAGCTTGTGTGTTTTTGTTAATCTGCCAATACAGCCCTCTGCTTGACAGCGACTTTGAGCCTCTTAATGCCTCTCCTCATACCAATAATCTAGCCCAAGTGCTGCCTGTGGCAGTCTTTCTGGGTGTGAGAGTCCACGGTACATGACATTGGTGGTGCGTTGCCCTCCCCATGGTATCATATACGCCCCTGACAGCAGCAGTCTGTCTAAGACTTTGGTGTACAAAATCACCTCTTGACGTGTCTGTGCTTGGGTCAGCAGACTGATGGTCTTATCCACTGCTTCACTTTTGATGCCGATGGTGTTGGCGTTGCCCTGCTCATCGGCTGATTGTGAACCCCACAAGTAGGCTTGCTCTGCCCCTGGGCTATTACCCTGCATGAACTCCTCAATCATCATGTCATAATCAAAGGTGCGTTTTTTGGCAAGGTAGGTGGCGTTATCCACCTGACGCACTGCTGCCATCACACCAAGTTTGCTAAGCTGCTGGGTATAGGCAAAAAGCAGGGCTTGGTGCTCATTATTCTTCACCAAAATCTCCACACGAACAGGCTTGCCCATCTTATCATGCAGTCTGCCCTGCTCATAATAAAATCCCGCCTGCAACAAAAGCTGCCTTGCACTTAGGATATTCTCACGGTTAATGCCATCGCCTGCCCCTTGGGGTAAAAATGGCGCTTCCCATACAGACTGCTCGTCTTTGTTTAGGGCTAAGGATTCTAAGACAGCCCTCTCATCTGGTGTTGGCAGCCCCGTCGCCATGAGCTCAGAGCCATAGAAAAAACTGGTTAAGCGTTCGTGTTGCCCATAAAAAATATGCTCATTCGCCCATCGCCAGTCAAATGCCAACATCATGGCCTGACGCACCGCTTTATCCTTGAACAGCGGCTCACGCAAATTCATGACAAGACCCTGCATGGTAACAGGATTGGTGTGGGTGATGGCTTTTTTGATGATGGGGGTTTTGGCGGCTGTTTTGATGAGATTGGGGTTTAATTTCGCCCATGTCTTGACATTGGTTTCTTGACGATAATTAAACATGCCCGCCAAAAACGCCTCTTTTGCCACATCATCATCTTGATAATAGATGAACTTAATCACATCAAAATTAAAACGCCCAACGTTTGCCATCACGCCTGC
>JBHCFR010000160.1:0-9355 GCA_041801945.1 Moraxella sp.
GGCGATGGGGCTGCCCACTGAGATTTTACCAACCTTGACATCTGCCTCGTCTTCGCCAACGATTTGATAGCGTTTTTGTTCTGCTGTCTCCACATCTTCAATCACAACCGTCACCCCAAACACCACACGCCCATCTTTGGGGAGCGTGGTCGGATCAATCACCTGTGCACCGCCAAGTTTTGCCTCGATGTCACGGATGCGCGCTTCTGAGAGTCCTTGCTGCTCACGAGCAGCATGATATTCTGCGTTTTCTTTTAGGTCGCCATGTTCGCGTGCTTCGGCAATGGCGGCGGTAATGCGTGGTCTCTCAACGGTTTTTAATTGTTTTAATTCTGCTTCTAAGGCGGCATGTCCTTGTGGGGTCATGGGGTAGCGTTGCATGTTTTCTCCTAATAAATAAATAGCTAAAAACACCACGCCAAATGGGGTGGTGTTTTTAGTAACCAAATCAATAATGGCTTATTATACTGCCGATTTTGGTGAATGGCAAGTGGATTTGGGCTTTATTTGCCAAAGTCCCAAAATCATCTTTATCATAAGAAAATAGCCTCATCTGACAGTCATGCACGGCTAAGCGTGCATTTTTGATGGCGGATGCTGCCCTCATGTGCTGATTGACTCTCTTAAATTCACAAAAAACTCTTGACCTTTTTTGATGATGATGTATAATAAGCCCAGCTAATTTGGGGACGTGGCGAAATTGGTAGACGCACTGGATTTAGGTTCCAGCGGGGCGACCCGTGAGAGTTCGAGTCTCTCTCCGTCCCCACCATGTTTTTATGAAACTCAATCATGATAGTGATTGGGTTTTTTGTTTGTCAGTTTTTATTTATCGGCTTTTATTTGTCATCCCTTGGCAATTCCCAACACATTGACGATAAGCGTTTTTCCCTCTTGCTGGGCGATTGGCTGTGCTTGATGGTTGATTTTTTGGGCAATGACAAGTAAACCATCATGCATTTTCTTGGGCTTTTGCCATCTCATCAAACCGCCCTTAATGTCTCACCCAATCTTAATCAGCTTTCTACAACATCAAACTCATGCTAAAATAGCCTACCAAAACCCAAACATTCAGCATTTATCTTTAAATGGCTAATCAGCCAAACAAAGCAATCATCCAAACAACTAATCATCTAGGATAACTTATGAGTGATACCGCCCTTTTTGATGCCCTGCCCAAGTCCACCTTAACGGGCAAACCTGTGCTGCATTTCGTCCATGCCAACGGCTTTCCTAGCCAAGTGTATGCACCCTTATTTGAAAAATGGGAGCGTGTGTTTAGCGTGGAATACATTGAGCGACTTGGCACGCACCCTGATTATCAGCCAGACAACCACTGGCAAGCACTGACACAGCAAGTATTAGATAGTATTGAACACGCCTGCCACAAACATGGCGTGCCAAACGTCGTCACCGTGGGGCATTCCGTGGGTGCCATCACCACTTTACAGGCTTCTGAGAAAAACCCCACACACATCAGCCAAATTATCGCTCTTGACCCCTCTTTACTCATGGGGAGAATGAGTTTTACCTACCAATCAGCCAAAATCGCAGAACACGTCTTACATCCTGTGCCCAAGCTTCGCCATTATTTTTCAGACAAAATCTCACCTGCCAGCAAATCCAAATATCGCAAAGACCTCTTTGACAGCAGACAAGCCGCTTACGACAACTTACGTCAAAAGGGGTTATTTAAAGCCTTTGATGAACGTACGTTTGAGCTGTATATTGAACACGGACTCATGTCCCAAGATGATAAGTTCACCTTGGCCATCCCTAAGTCCGTAGAAGTTGATATTTTTCGCACCATTCCGTCATGGTATTGGGTCAAATCCTTGACGCTGTTTCGCCCTACCACCCTCATTGCAGGCAAAGACAGTCACTTTACCCATCTTGGATCTTATGAAGCTGCCGCCTCCAAATGGGGCATGCCTGTCATCTACACAGAGGGTTCGCACATGTTCCCCTTAGAACATCCTGACGATACTGCTCATCTGGTACTAGACACCATTGCCACACAAATCAAGAGCCGCTGATATGTCCTATGCCACCGATTCTCTTAGGAGCCCTGCCCTAACGTCCGAGGTATCAGCACCGCCACTGACTTTTTCCACCCTTGCCACGGTGGGACTCTGTCTGTGCTGTCCGCTCCTCATGTTTGCATTACAGCTTTTTGGTGTGTATATCGGTTCGCTGTTTTATTATGAGCAAGCGGGCGATTTGGACATCGCCACGCTCATCATGCTCAGCTCTAATAATGGGGTGGTGGTGGCGATGTCGGTACTCATCACCGCTTTACTGTTCACGCTGTTTGCTGTTGGCTTGGTTTACCTTAAAAGCCATCGAATAAGCCAAGCTCATCGTGATGACTCAGTACGACCAGACAAAAAATGGCAGAGGGTTTGGCGGTTTTTTGGCATCCAAGCGATTCATGGCAAAGGGCTTGCCGTGAGCATGATTGGCATGATTGTCTTTATGGGGGTCAGTGAGCTTATCTTGCTTGGTCTGGACAGCTCGCCCATGGATTTTTTGCATGGTCTGATTAATGAAGCATCTTTATTACCGCTCATCTTTGCCATCGTGGTGGTTGCACCCATTTATGAAGAGCTTGTTTTTCGGGGGCTTATCTTTGGGGCGTTATACCACACTCAAAGTCCCTCAAAGATGTCCGTGGTAAGGTTTTCTAACATCGTCATACAAAAACGTGTGCTGATGGCAAGTTTGGTTAGCAGTGCATTATTTAGTCTGGTGCATCTGCAATACGATTTGATTGGCATGACGGTGATATTTGCCATGGCACTGTTCTTTACCTTTGTTCGCATCAAATATGGGCTTATCATGGCAATACTCATGCACATGATAAATAATGGCGTGGCGATGGGTGTTTATTTGATGGGGTGATCACTTTATCTCTTATTAAGTGTCAAATCCATGACCATCAAAGCCAATCGCCAAACAAGCCCCCTCATACAATTGGCTTTCTGCGATAAAACAAAATCCCCGGTATGGAAAGCCCAAGCACCAATGCCGAGATGACAAAAGTCGCCTCAAAAAAGTAGGTCATCATGGCGACAAATAACGTCATATCAAACCCAAAGTAACCAATTTGCACCATGCTCACCATCGCTTTATACGCCACGATGCCTGGCATGAGAAATATCACGCTTGGCACGATGAGTGCTTTGGGCGGCAGACCGTGTTTTTGGGCAAAATACACCCCCAAAAAACTCGGTAACATCGCCCCAAAAAATGTCGCCACCGCCAGATGACTGCCAAAATGTAAAAACCCCGATTTGGTAACAAAGCCCAAGGCAGTCATGATAAGACACAGACCGATATAACGTCTGGGCAGCGTGAACATCAAGCACCAGCCCAAGGTAATCACACAAGACAGTCCAACTTTTGCCAAAAAATCCAATAAAACAACACCCATCACAGCCCCCAATGAGGTATTCTCAGCAAAATCAATGCCGTCACAATACCCACACACGCCGATAGAGTGAGCATGGTGGCAAACATCCACCGCCCCACCCCCATGTTAATGTAGCCCTTTAAAATATCCGATAAAGCGTTGATGATTGGAAAGCTTGGCACCAATAACAGCACGCTGGATGCCACTGCGATGTCTGCATTCTCCCCCAACTCTAAAAAATAAGCTGCCGCCCCAAGCAGGGTTGCCACAAAGGCGGTAATGATAACCACCACAAAGGGGTTAAAATGATGTGCCGATAAGTAGATACGGGTTCTCATGGCAAAAAAAGCAGCCATTAACGTCACACCAGCAATGGCAAATCCCCCGCCATTAAGATAAGCAAAACAAGCACAAGAGATGCCCACAAAAAATGACATCAGCATGTTAGGATAAGGCAGGCGATCAATCTCATCTAACCGCCGCTCGGTGTTAGTCACAGCCTGCTCATCTCTGCCCTGTGTTAGTCTTTGACGTTCCATGTCTAAGACGATTTGCTGAATCTGCACCAAGATACTTACATTGATTCCTTGATGGACGGTGTTTCTGACGGTGGTGATGCAATGCCCATTATAGAGTGTGGTTAGCGTGATGGCGTTAAAGGACAGTCCACACTCCACACCATTGACCCCAAGTGCCACACCCAGACGCTTGGTCAAATCCACCACCACCACCGATTCTGCCCCATATTGCATGAGCAGCAAAGCACAGCGAATACACAGACGCGTGATTCGTTGCTGCTCTTCATGTGACAGATAGGGTAGCTTTTTGGTTAAACTATTGGCATTCTCATTCATCAGCTGGTTCGCCCATCGTATCGGCACTCATGCACATGGCTTATCGTGTTTGGTAGGGCATCACTCATGGAATGCTTGGATTGCTTGCTCGCCTTCTTTGATGATGTCTAGCGGCTTATCATCACAAGGCACCTGATAGATGGTGTTCGCCCCTTTAAAGATATAGACCATATAATCACTGTCTAATAATGGATTGATGTTTTGGCTGGTCTCTTTTATTTTTGCCAGCACCATCATCTCATCAGGACGTGCCAACACGCTCTCCACATCCGACTTGTCCAGCGACAACGCATTGACCCCAAAATACTCCCACGCTTTATCCACGCTAATCTCATCTAATGGTTCTGGTTTATCCCATGGTGTCTTTGCCTGATCAGGCTCTTTCATTTGCATGACAAAACCGTCTGCTCTTTGGCTGATTTTAATCTGTGCAGGCAGGTTTTTGTCAATGCTATAACAGCCGACAAACTGTGCTGCTTGACCATCTTCATGAGGCTGACTTTGGCTGACGGTGTTATCAGCTGGGTCAGGCTCGCTGCACGCCGTGAGCATAAAGAGGGATAAGGACAATAAGAAAACAGAGGATTTGACAAACATGGATGATCCAAAAATGGTTTTAGAGGTTAAAATGGTGCTTATTCAGGGCGGCTAGACAGTCTGTGATATCCCACACTTTGACCCACGTCGCCAACAAAATCAAGCTGCCGCCACACTTCATACAGACAAATCGCCACGCTATTAGACAGATTTAGGCTGCGAGAATCGGGCAACATCGGCAGTCTTAGCCATTGACCCTCGCCAATATCATTACGCACCTCTTGTGGTAGCCCATCCGTCTCTGAGCCAAAAACCAATGCCACCGATGTGTCATCAGCCCTAAAATCATACTCATAAAATGGGCGGCTAAATTTGGTGGTTAATGCAACAATGCTGCCCACCCCCAACCTCGTCAAATACGCACGGCACGCCTGCCAATCATCATGCACCTGTATGTCGGCATACTCATGATAATCCAGTCCTGCACGCCTTAATTTTTTGTCATCCAGCTCAAAAGCCAATGGCTTAATCAAATGCAATTTTGCCCCTGTGTTGGCACACAGACGAATGGCGTTACCTGTATTGTTGGGTATTTTGGGGGTATATAAGATGATGTGGATTTGTCTCATGGCTTATTATTTTATTGTCTAAATATTCATCGCAAAAAAGCACGCACCAGATGATTGACGTACCTAAAACCCATTGGTGTCGGTGCTAATATTTTGGGGTCAAACACCATAAGCCCTTGGTGCTGCAAAGGCAACAGTTCGTTGTCAATGGTGCTGATCAGCAGACCTGTTCGCTCTTCAAATGTGCGTACGCTCACCCCATTCGCCAGACGCAGGGCATTCATCATGAACTCAAAAGGCAGATGCTCTTCTGCAACTCGCTCAAAGCCCACCATTTTTGGTGCCACATCATAGCTAAGATAATCTTTGGGTAGGCGTGATTTGGTGTAGCGATAAACGCCGTCTGGGCATCCCTCTTGTCCACGCAGGGTAACTTTGCCATGAGCGCCTGCACCGATGGCAAGATAATCACCAAACTGCCAGTAATTGACATTATGACGACAGACAGTGTCATCACGCCCCACCCACGCTGAGACTTCGTAATGACCAAAACCCTCTTCGAGCAGCCGATCACGCCCTGCTTGCTCTATCTCCTCTAAGACATCCTCAGAGGGCAAATCAGGCGGACTACGATAAAAGGCAGTATTGGGCTCAATGGTCAGCTGATACCAAGACAAATGTGTCACCCCTGCCGATAACGCCATCTCAATATCACGCAGGGCAAGATTGGCGGTTTGATTGGGCAGACCATGCATCAGATCGGCATTGATGCGAGTAAAGCCTGCTTGCTTGGCTTGGCAAATGGCATTGGCTGCCTCATGCTGGCGGTGTATCCGTCCTAATACCTCTAATGCCCTATCATCAAAAGACTGGACACCGACCGACAGACGGTTGATGCCCAGTGCCAAATACTCATCAAAGGGTGCGTGCTCTAAGGTGCCAGGATTTGCCTCCAAGGTAATCTCAATATCATGAGTAAAGTCAAAAATTTCACGCAACCCTAACAATAACGTGCGGTAATGCGGGATTGGCAACAGCGATGGCGTACCTCCTCCAATAAAGACACTCTGAATCTTACGCCCATCGGCAAGTCGTTTTTGGGAGCGTGCGTCTAATATTAAGGCATGAACATAGTCATCAAAAGGGGCAGAGGATGGCAGGGCATGCGAATTAAAATCGCAATAAGGGCATTTTTTGACACACCATGGGATGTGGATGTATAAGGATAAGGGGATATTGGCGACATCTAATAAATGAGCCATCTCTTGGTGCGTCATAGCAGTTATCTTAACATCTCATGAGGTAATTAGGGGTTTTGTGGTCAAGTCGGCAGGCAACCCTTAGGTGACATCTGCTCATATGTACAGGAGCCGACCGACCAAAGCTCGCTTACTCGTGATTGGTTTTGAGTGTCATCTCAGACGAATCTAGGGTAAATTGCTGTAACTCAAATTTAACCCCCAAATGCTTCTCCAACGCAGGCAGATTAAAGGCGTCATCTTCGCCCACCAAACTGATGGATACCCCTGATTGCCCCGCTCGCCCTGTCCGCCCAATCCGATGTACATAATCATCGGGCAAATCAGGCAGCGTATAGTTGATGACATGCGTCACATCATCCACGTGAATGCCGCGTCCTGCCACGTCTGTGGCGACCAGTACATTGACCTCACCATCTTTAAAGCGTTTTAGATAACGCTCACGCTTGGCTTGGGCGACATCTCCTGAGAGCATGGTGAGATTGACGTGTTTACGCAAGTTGTCATACAGACGCTTGACCTGATCTTTACGATTGGCAAAGATGATGGCTTTTTTGACCTCATCTTGGCTTAATAGCTGTTTTAGTGCTGTTATTTTTTGGCGGTCCGTTAATAGATAAAACTGCTGTGCGATATTTTGATTGGTGCGACTCTCTGGGGTGATCTCCACAAAAGTCGGCTGATAGAGCCAGCGATATGCCAAATTCATGACGTCCGTATTAAAGGTCGCTGAGAACAAGAGGCTTTGGCGGTGGGTGTTGGCAGGCATTTTATGAATCAAGCGTTTGACATCAGGAATAAAGCCCATGTCCAGCATGCGGTCAGCTTCATCAAGCACCAAGACCTCCACACGATCCAAAAACAGCACGCCTTTTTGTACCCAATCAATGATTCGCCCTGGTGTGCCAATGAGAATGTCCACTGGGCGACGGCTCATCTCCTGTTCTTGTTTGGCATAATCCGCCCCCCCTGTCATGCATAGGGCATACAGCTCACTGCCCTTGATGAGCTCTCGGCAATCACTATAAATCTGCTGAGCAAGCTCTCGGGTGGGTGCCAAAATAAGTGCACGTGGCTCGCCCAAATAGTGCACCTCATCATCGCCAAAGGGGCGAGCGAGCAAGTTTTCAATGATGGTAATCAAAAACGTGGCAGTCTTGCCAGTGCCTGTCTGTGCTTGTCCGATGGCATCTTGACCTGCCAAGGTGTGCGGCAGGATTTGGGCTTGAATGGGGGTGAGCTTCTCAAATCCTAAGGCTGACACCGCGTTTAGGGTCGGCTCTGATAAGGGTAAGTCATGAAAGGTGCTAAATTGCTCAGTCAAGGGATCATCCTTTTAAATGGGCTTCGGTTGTCAATCTCATCTGTCCAAATCATCAAAACAGGCATGAAAAGAGCCATCCAATGCTTGCTCAATGAATTTTTCTTTATCCGCCTGATTGTCATGAACGGGCATTTTGTAGATAATCTCCAAACCATGATTCCATGTCTCTTCAATAAAAGCCACCAAATCTTTATTTTTAAAGCCTTTATCCACCGTTTTTAATTCTTTGGCAAGGTTTTTCTTAGCTTTGTCTTTACTGACACCGTTTTGATGGTCGGTGGCAATATTATAAACACCATTACTGGCAATCATACAAATGCCTGCAATCTCTTCACGTCTTACTGTCTCATCTGCCGATAAGGTCAGTGCTGAATGAGCCAAGTTGGGCACCACAACACACGCCAATAACAAGGCAGTCACGAGGGTGTGCAGGGAGGTTTGGGACGGTTGCATCATAGCACCTTATTTGATTAGAAACATAAGGGCTTATTTTATCACAACTTTCTCATAACAGGCAAAAAGCGATGTAAAAATACAACAAAACCCACCCCATAGGGTAGGCTTGTGTGGATAACACCATCATAAAATCATCGGCAGGCGTGTCAGACCAATGATGGTTATGACAATCTTGTGACTTCTTCGGCTTGCAGTCCTTTATTGCCTTCGGTGACCACAAATTCTACCGTCTCACCTTCTCTTAATGAGCGATAACCCTCACCCACAATGGAGCGAAAATGCACGAACACATCCTCACCCGTAGCACGTTGGATAAAGCCAAAACCTTTGGCATTATTAAACCATTTAACCTGACCTTGTTCACGAGCAGACATAAACACATCCTCAAAAAATACCGTATTGTCATGCTTATCATCATGACAATGACACCATAATCAAAATAAGTTTACAGTATTTGTCTGTTCATCGCAAACGTGTTGTAAACTTGTTTGTCAATATAACATACTTTTTAGGGGTTGTAAACAAATGTAATCAAATATTAATAAAAATTTTAAGGGTGATGACAGATTGATGGTATATCAGCGTAAAAAGCAGTATTTTTAGGCATGAGAGAGGGCTAAGTATTTAAAAATGCTAAATATTTAAAAATTCGTTCACTACTGGGCAAAATTTGTTAAAATAAACCCTCTTTTATTTTAGAACTCATGACATGACTCATTTCGCCCCCCTAAATCGTAAACTGCTGCTCATTAACGGCCCCAACCTGCACCTACTTGGCAAACGTGAACCCCACATTTATGGCACAACCACCTTGCACGACATCACTCGTCGCTTAATTGATACCGCTCATCATTATGACGTTCATCTTGAAACGTTTCAGTCCAACCATGAAGGCGACATCGTGGACATCATCGGCAATCAAGGCGTGCTTGCTGATGAACACA
>JBHCFR010000161.1:0-15978 GCA_041801945.1 Moraxella sp.
TGGACAGACAGTCGCTACTGGGTGCAAGCTCCGATTGAGCTAGATGGCACGGGCATCACCTTACAAAAGATGGATTCGTCGCATCCTACACCTGATGATTTTTTAATCAAAAATCTCCCCAATGGTGCAAAGGTAGCCATAGACGGTCAGGTGCTGTCTGTGGCTGCCTTTGAGCAGTTTACCCAAGTGTTTGAAGACAAGATAACGTTGGTGACGGACCAAGATGTCCTGTCATGCCTGTGGACGGACAGACCTGCCCTACCGACCGCTAAAATAGAGGTGCATGATGCCAAGTTTGTGGATACAGACATTGCCACTAAGCTTGCCAAAGTGCGTGATGACATGATCCAAAAAGGAGCGACCTGTCATCTCATCAGCAGCTTAGATGACATCGCGTGGCTCACCAACCTACGTGGGGCGGACGTCGCTTTTAATCCTGTTTTTTTATCGCACATGGTCATCACGCCAGAGGAAGCGACGTTGTTCGTCCATGATGATAAATTAACAGATGCTGCGAAATTGGTTTTGGATAGAGCCAAAATTGGCGTGGCTCATTATGATAAGGTGGCAGATGCCCTAACAGGGGTGGACAGCTTACTCATTGACCCAACAAAAGTGACCATCGGCACGCTTGCCAAACTGCCAAACCACGCCAAGCTCATCAAATCGGTCAATCCTAGCACACTGTTAAAAGCCATCAAGTCAGAGGCGGACATCGCTCATGTGCGTGATGCCATGAGGCAAGATGGTGTGGCACTGTGTGAGTTTTTTGCACAATTAGAAGACAGGCTTGTCAAGGGTGAGCGAGTCTGCGAGCTTGATATTGATGAGATGCTCACCCATGCCAGAAGCCGCCAGCCAAACTACGTGTCGGCAAGTTTTGATACCATTGCAGGATTTCAGGCAAATGGGGCCATCGTGCATTATAAAGCAACCGATGTGCGTTTTTCTTACTTAGAGGGTGATGGCTTGCTGCTCATTGATTCAGGAGCTCAGTATCAAAACGGCACAACTGACATCACTCGCATGGTGGGCGTGGGCGTCATCAGCGAGGATGAGAAGAGGGATGTAACCTATGTCTTAAAGGCACACATCGCCCTTGCCCAAGCACATTTCCCGAAAGACATACCGTCCATGCAGTTGGATGTCATCGCTCGCAATCAGCTGTGGCAACAAGGGCTAGACTATGGACATGGCACAGGGCATGGCGTGGGGTATTTTCTAAACGTTCATGAAGGACCTCAGGTCATATCACGTAGTGCCCCCCTCACACAGGAGAGGGTCATGAGACAAGGCATGATAACCAGCAATGAACCGGGGCTATACCGTGAAGGCAAATGGGGAATACGCCTTGAAAATCTCATGGTAACGGTGGCGGCACACCAAAGCGAATTTGGCGAATTTCTAAAATTTGATACGCTGACCCTATGTCCTTTTGACACGCGTTTGATGCTGTTGGAGCTGCTGACATCTCAGGAGAAAGAGTGGCTCAATCAATATCATCAGCGTGTGCATGATGAGCTTATCGGACATGTCAGTGGGCGTGCCAAAGAATGGCTGATAGCACGCACCAAAGCAGTGTCATAAAGCAGTGCTATACTAATATGAAGTAGAGAGTGTTTGGGGTTATCTTTGCCACATGCGTCCGATGATGTTTTGGCAAGAGGTTGATAAGGTGATATATGGGCTATTCAATACACAGTGAACCTCATCTAAGTGAGCGTAACAATTGGCTAAGAGCAGGGGTGCTGGGTGCTAATGACGGCTTGATTTCCACCGCAAGCCTGCTGATGGGCATGGTGGCAAGTGGTGCATCGGCACAGATATTGCTATTAACAGGGGTGGCATCGCTCATTGGCGGTGCCCTGTCCATGGGGGCAGGCGAATACATCTCGGTTTCCTCGCAAAAAGACACCGAAAAAGCGGATTTACAAAAAGAGCGATACGAGCTGACCCATAACCCCAAAAGAGAGCTGCAAGAATTGGCGATGATTTATGAACAAAGAGGGCTTACCCCAGAGCTGGCAGCACAGGTCGCCCAAGCCCTAACAGTCCATGACGCACTAGCAGCCCATGCTCGTGATGAGATTGGTCTTAGTGATGCCTTATCAGCCAAACCCTTGCAGGCAGCCTTATCCTCGGTGGTGGCATTTGCCCTTGGTGCTTTGCTGCCACTCATGAGTGTATGGCTGCTACCCATGCTAGCGCCTGATCAGACGTTTTGGGGGCTCGGTGTGGTGACCGTCGTGGGTTTGGCACTCTTAGGGGCAATCTCAGCACGACTTGGAGGGGCACCTGTTGTGCCTGCCATAGCACGCGTGGTGGTGTGGGGAGTGGTGGCAATGGGCGTGACAGCGGGTGTGGGGCATTTATTTGGTACTCAGCTGGCGTAACTAAACAGTAAGGAGTCTTCGTGGACTTGATGAGCTTATCTGAAATGGGGGTGCAGCACTTTACCCTATTTATCATGTCAGCAACGCTGTTTGTGCTGACCCCCGGTATTGACACCGTATTTGTGATTAATCGCACCTTGGCACTGGGGCGACGGGCTGGCATGCTCGCAGCATGTGGCGTGGCAACAGGCGTGCTAGTGCATACGGTACTTGCAGCACTGGGGCTTGCCGCAATCTTGGCAACTTCCGCTTATACCTTTATGCTAGTCAAATATTTGGGAGCTGCCTATCTCATCTATTTGGGCATGGTGGCACTCAAAAACGCTTATCAAGGCGTCATGCCAGTGGCAGCCCCTGATACTGCCGACGAATCCTTGGGGCGTGCCTATCTGTCAGGACTCATGACAAACGTCCTAAATCCAAAAGTGGCACTGTTTTTCTTGGCATTTTTCCCACAATTCATCAGCGTTACGCACCGTGCTGATGCCACGCCTTATTTGTTATTGGGCTTTGTGTATGCCCTCATTTCTGTGGTGTGGCTGGTGACTCTTGCGATGATAGGGGCACTGTTTAGTCGCTTTTTACAAAGCCAACGTGCCAAGCGTAAAATGGATGGGGTGTGCGGCATGGTATTTGTGGCACTGGGCATGAAAGTGGCTCTTAGCTGATAAATACATGGGCAAGCATGACAATGCACCTGCCATCAGTGCCAAACCTCTTAGGATGCACGAAAATCCCCTAGCATACAAACACGAAATGTATTTATAACATAACCACATTACAGATTTGCCCGTCCTAACACAGCCGATTTGGATGGAAATAGACACACAGGAGCCAAGCTTGCTAAAACTTATCTTCATCGGCATTCTTTCGGCAGCGTTTTTTAGTGCGACATTTATTCTCAATGAACTCATGGCAAGCCAAGGTGGACATTGGTTTTGGTCGGCATCGCTGCGTTATGTCTTTATGTGGCTCATCTTGTCCATCATCATCGTGATTAAAAGTGGTGTTGGTACATTGGTGGGGCTGTTTCGCTTATTTTTTGAGCATTATCAATTTTGGTGTGTGGCAGGTGGGATTGGCTTTGGGTTATTTTACGCCCCTTTGTGTTTTGGGGCTGACCACGCACCAGGCTGGGTCATTGCTGCAACCTTTCAATTTACCACCGTGGCAAGCTTGATTGTGCTGTGGATCTTTGGCGAGAGTTTAAAAAAACAAGTCGTCGCCACCAGTATCTTGATTTTTACGGGTGTTGTCTTGACCAATATCGGCGAAGGCTTGCATGGAGGAAGTACAGGGTCATTGACCACTTTGCTGCTCTTTGGAGCACTGCCAGCACTGCTTGCCGGCTTTTGCTTTCCGATCGGCAATCAACTGGTGTGGTATGCCACCAGACCACCTTCAACACATCCTTTGCTGTCTAAGGTGCCGCATTTGACCAGCAGCTTGATGGCAAGCCCTTTTCATAAAGTATGGCTGTTGTCGGTGGGTTCATTGCCGTTTTGGTTGGTGTTGGGCGTGCTCGTGCAGCCACCGACGCTCAGTGCCACTCAGATGATTAATACACTGCTGGTCGCTCTATTGGCAGGGGTGATCGCCACGTCGCTGTTCTTATATGCACGTTCGCAGGCGAGCAATGGAGGACAGATTGCAGGTGTGGATGCCACCCAAGCCACTGAGGTGATTTTCTCACTCATCGGAGGCATGATACTCTTATCCACGCCTTTGCCATCACCCATCAGTTGGGTAGGTATCGTGCTGGTTAGCGTGGGCATTGTACTGTTCTCACGAATGCAGAGCTGATAGAATGCCCCTACGGCAAAGCATGGACAAAGGATAATCGTCAAATCAAGCTAAAAGGCTAAGTGATAAATGTATTGATTCTTAATCTGTTGGTAAGTCTGATAATACTTGATGATGTCTGAGGGTTTTTCAAAATCCATCATTAATCGGCAATGGTATGAATGGTTAAGGACTTACCCAAGAAGAAACCAAGATGGCATAATTTGCCATCATAATCCACCCCCGTAAATTTAAGCGAGTTTTTAACATAAAAATCAATAACATAGAGTAGATTCATTTGACACACCTTTAAAAAATGATAAAATAAATTTCCGTAGGCGGTCAGGCGTCATGTGGATAATTTTTAATCATTTTTAGCTAGTAAAATACTACATCTTGCTAAGTGACATAAACCACCTAAAACGCACGTGAGAATTTTACAATGAGATGGTTATTATGCATTAACAATGAAGGCTATCCAGCGAGCCTTGAAGCCATGAAGCTATATCAGCAGTTAGAGGATGAAGCCGCCGATAAATTAAACATGGTGAGAATCATTGACGAAAGCGGCGAGGATTATTTATACAGTAATTCACTGTTTATTCAAGTCCCCGCCATGTTCGGCAGTAGCATTGATAGGACTTTGACTGCCTAAGCCGTCCGAGAATAGATTGTCTTGTAAATTAGCCTCTTGGGATGATGTCTCTTGGGGCTTTATTGATTGGGCGATGATTGCCTCTTGTGCTTTTAACCACCAATACCCACTGCTGATATGGATAAGTCTGTCAAACATCCAAATAAGGATGTTGCAGTATCTTTATGTACCAACGACATGCAAAGATGATTTTTATAGGTTACTACCGCCTCAACAGATAAAGCAGGACGTAGAACGCCAGACGATGCACTTATTTTTAAGCTTGCCGAATACGTCGGACTTGATCCGATGGAGGTATTTTTTGCGGTAAAGGCAGAGACAGACCCCGAGAATCGGGAGCTTTGGGAGAAATGGCGTGCCTGGCGGGAATTGAACCCACGACCTTTGGCTTCGGAGGCCAACACTCTATCCAACTGAGCTACAGGCACGCATGAAAGATGCGTATTTTAGCAAACTTTTTTGATAATTGCCATAGCGTGAACCAAACTTGACGGCGTAGGCTCATACATTGGAGAGGATTAAAGAGGTGGAAACACACTTGGCGTGAGCGTCAGCCCACCCTTACTTAACAAATCTTTATTTAACAACCCTCGTTTGACAAAATCCTATTTGACAAAGACTATCTGATGGCACGACCAAAGTTAGGTATGGCGATTTTGTAAAAATGATAAAAATTTGATAAAATCTTACTAATTTTTTACAAATTGCATAAAAAACGTGGCATTTTGTCCCTGTTTTCCCTTATAATAGTAGGGTAAATTTTTCTAACCCAGAGTCATGCATGACTCCAAGGCTAACCGAGATAAGACAATGAAAAAAATTGTGACTTTATCTTTTGCCACGTTGTTGGCAATTTCTGGCATGATGACCAGTCAAGCAAATGAAGGACCTGCCAGTACAGCACCAGAGCCGGCTGCCACACCAGCTGCCACAGAAGCACCAAAAGCCAATGAAACACCCAAAGAGCCCATTCCTGAGGACAGTGCTCAGGCCAAAAAGCTCATCGCCATGCATAAACAGTTGGTGGCTCGTATCGCCCCTGTGGGTAAGGTTTGCTTTGATGGTGAAGAATGTGACATCAACATCACCGTATTGGCACCTGCGGTTGAAGGTGTGGCTCGTCCGGGCGACCAGCTTTATAAGGCGGTCTGTGCCACGTGTCATGATGCAGGCTTGGTGGGTGCACCAAAGATAGGGACGGCTGACTGGGCACCTCGTATCGCTAAGGGCAAAGACACTCTGTACAACCATGCCATTAACGGCTTTAACGCCATGCCTGCTCGTGGTGGTGCAGACATCTCTGACGATGAAGTCAAAAACGCAGTTGACTACATCATTGCACAGTCGCAGTAATCTGCCTATCATACACCCAAAAGACACCAAAATGGCTTAGGTAGGAAACTACTTAGGCTGTTTGGTGTTTTTGCTCACATAAAAAGAGGGGTTATACCCATGAGCAGAGTTTTTGCCATTGGCGATATTCATGGTAGTTTTACCGCTCTTGTCACGCTGATGGATGGCATACAGCCGACAAGGCATGACACGCTTATCTTTTTGGGTGATTATGTCAATCGCGGCGATGATGCCAAAGGCGTGCTTGACACCCTAATGAAGCTATCTGATGTTTGCCAGACCGTATTCATCATGGGTAATCATGAGCTGATTATGCTGGGTGGTCTAAAATGCAAAGATGATTTTGATTTTTGGTTAAGGGTTGGCGGTGATGCCACATTGACCTCTTTTGGACTCATGCCCGTACGCTCTGAATGCATGCATGTGCCATTTAAATATGTCAATTTTTTGACCAAGACGGTAGATTATCATGAGACGGATGATTTTATCTTTTGTCATGCGTCTATTTATTCGCAGTTGGCAATGCATGAGCAGGATGATTATTCTTTGAGATGGCGAAAATTAGAAAGTAGTCATCTGCCTCATGTCTCTGGCAAAACGGTGATTTGTGGACATACCGAGCAAAGAGATGGCAAAATATTATTGCAAGAGGGCATCATCTGCATTGACACATGGGCTTATGCTGGCGGATGTCTGACCGCTTTGGAAGTGAGTACCATGCAGCTCTATCAGGCGAATAATCAAGGCAGATTATGGGTATCAGATGCCAAAAGTTGATTCAAATAAATCACGCTCATTGGCTGATTTTATTTGTGTTTTTGATTTTTGCCTTCATTTAGTCAGCAGTATTTAAACATTTGATTGTGAATTTATGAGTATTCCAGCATTAAAAATATCCAATCTCAAAAAAACCTACAACAATGGCTTTACCGCCCTAAATGGGGTGGATTTGACCGTACCCCAAGGGGATTTTTTTGCACTGCTTGGGGCAAATGGTGCGGGTAAATCCACCATGATTGGCATCATCAGTTCGCTCTTTCCCAAAACGGAGGGTAAGGTGGAGATATTCGGTGTGGATTTAGAAGAAAATCCAAGCCTTGCCAAATCTTATTTGGGCGTCGTTCCTCAGGAATTTAATTTTAATCAGTTTGAAAAATGCCTAGACATTCTTGTCATACAAGCGGGCTATTACGGCATTAAGAGAAGAGATGCCCTGCCACGAGCGGAGTTTTTATTAAAGGAATTGGGACTGTGGGACAAGCGATTTGATAAATCTCGCTCACTATCTGGGGGCATGAAGCGTCGCTTGATGATAGCTCGTGCACTCATGCATCGTCCACGTCTGCTCATATTAGACGAGCCAACCGCAGGGGTGGATATTGAGCTTCGGCGTTCTATGTGGGATTTTATGGAGCGTATCAATCAAGATGAGGGCACCACCATCATCTTAACCACGCATTATCTAGAAGAGGCCGAGCAGCTTTGTAAACACATCGCCATCTTAAATCACGGTGAGATTTTGGTGAATACTGACATGAAATCACTGCTGACCCAGCTGTCTTTGGAGACGTTTGTTTTTGATTTAAACGAGCCATTGACTCAATTGCCTGTGCTAAATGACGTGGTCAAAGCCCATTTGGCAGATGACAAAACCCTTGAAATCACCCTTAATCAATCACAAAACCTAAATGCCGTTTTCGCTCAATTTAATGCATTGAACATAAAAGTGATGAGCATGAGAAATAAAGCCAACAGGCTAGAAGAGTTATTTATGGGTGTGGTGGACAGTCATTTTCAAAGTGGAAAAAATGAATAATATAAAACATAATACAAATAAGATAAATAAACTATCATTGGATTTAAGAAGTAATATTTATGATGTATCAAAAAAATATCTTGATATTGCTATTGATGGAATATTTATTGATGAATGGTTTTCACAATTTGATAAAAATATATATAAAGATGAAAATACAACAATCAAAATAATGGATCTCACCCGTGCATTCGATTTGTATAATGAGTACGAAACAGAAAAAGCATGGCATTATCTAGGTCAACTACAATCTGGCGATAATAGTTTTGTACCTATTTTGACTTGCCCTGATGATTTGGATTTAACATGTAGTGTTTTTGTTGCTGAACAAGTTGTTAATGATAATACAATTAAATGGGTAAGATTTGGATTTTTGAAAGATGATATTGATAGACAAAATCCAAATGATATTGAGTGGATTGATGGTTTTCCTAAACTTACTTTTGAAAGAGAGAATTTTATACAAGTATTTTCTCAGCTAATAGATGATTTAAATAATTTTTACAAAGACCAATTGGTGAAGCCTTCAATAAAAATACCAGCTGATAAGCCAAAAGAGGATTGGGAGCTTATTGTGGACAGTTGGTTTCATTGAGCCAAGAGACAATCATGAATTATAGACAAGTACTTATCACTTTTAACACCTTATTTTTTAAAGAAATCAAACGCATTTTGCGTATCTGGCCTCAGACATTGCTGCCCCCTGTCATTACCATGACGCTCTATTTTGTGATATTTGGGCAGATGATTGGCAGCCGAATAGGCGAGATGGGCGGCGTCAGCTACATGCAGTTCATCGTTCCGGGTCTCATCATGATGTCGGTGATTACCAACAGTTATTCTAATGTGGTGTCCTCGTTTTTTAGCACCAAATTTCATGGCAGTATTGATGAGCTGTTGGTGTCGCCCATCTCTAAGCATGTCATATTATTGGGTTATGTGAGTGGCGGTGTTTTTCGTGGGCTGATGATTGCACTCATTGTCAGTGTGGTAGCGTTATTTTTTACCGATTTGACCATCAGCCATTTGCCCATCATGCTCATCACCATCATGGGCACGTCTGTTTTGTTTTCTTTGGGCGGTTTTATTAATGCGGTATTTGCCAATTCATTTGATGACATATCCATCATACCCAGTTTTATTTTAACGCCCCTAACCTATTTGGGCGGTGTGTTTTATTCTTTGGAGAATTTATCTGCATTTTGGCAAAAGTTATCGTTATTAAATCCCATTGTTTATATGGTCAATGCCTTTCGTTATGGCATACTTGGGCATTCTGATGTGAATGTGGCTTATGCACTCACGGCGATTTTACTATTCTGTGTGGTATTTTATGGCATCGCTTACAAGATATTGCAAGATGGCAGACGCATTCGTATTTCTTGAAGTTGCTTTTGCCATCAAGATAAATTAGGCTCTTGGTGGTATTTATAGCCAATATCGTTTTGACTTTCTGGTGATTTAAAGGTTGATGTATGAGCATTCATGGCGTGTTGGGTGAGAGTGTTGGTTATTCCAAAACTTACGACCCTGATATTTTATATCCCATTGCAAGACAAATTGGGCGTCACGAGATTTTAAAGGAAACAGGATTTGATTTTGAAGAGGGCATGAAGGATGACATAACAGGCGTGGATGTTTGGCAGGCTTTTGAGTTATCATGGCTAAATCCGCTTGGCATCTCACAGGTGGCGATGGCAAGATTGAGTATCCCTGCAAGCTCGCCTTATATCATAGAATCGAAATCACTAAAACTCTATCTTAACAGTTTAAATTTTACCAAATTTACAGATAATGACGCATTAAAAACCACGCTGATAAAAGATTTGTCGGCGTGTGTGGCGGCAGAGGTTGAAGTGCAAATCATTCAATTAAACGAAGAAGGATTATTGATTGCTGCACCGATGGGGATGTGTATTGATGATGCGTTAAACCGTGAAATGAACCAAATCACATTAACAGAGGATGTGGATAATACTTTTTTGCATGGATGTCAAAAAAGCGAGTCCAAATATTATCAATTTCACAGCCATTTACTCCGTTCTAATTGCCCTGTGACCAACCAGCCTGATTGGGGTACGATACAGATTGAGATAAACACCTCGCATGATTTGGATTTTGGGGGTATTTTAAAATACATTTTGTCGTTTAGGCAGCATAATGGCTTTCATGAGCAGTGTGTGGAGAGGATATTTGCTGACTTTGTCCTGTGCTTTGCCCCCACTTCCTTAAAGGTGCTTGCCAATTATACCAGACGTGGCGGCATTGACATTAATCCTGTGCGAGCCCTTCATGCAGAGGTGGGGCAAGTCCACCGCTTAATCCGCCAATAAAAAAACAAGCCCTGATGACAGGACTTGTTGTGCGTGCAGATTGGTTTAATCCAATTTGGCTTTTAGGTTGTTTAGGGCAGGATAATCTAGGCGAACGTCGTATTTTTTGCCATTTTTGATGGCTTCTGTCTTGACATACAGCTTACCCCAATCTTCATCAATCTCAATGTCATCAATGATTTGATAGCCTTGATTGGTGATGATGGTGCGAGCTTTTTCAAGGTTTTGTTTCACGGCTGGATCTTGATAGGCACTGCGTTCTAGGCGGTCATCACCTGCATGTGCGGCCGTGGCGACAGTGGCTAGGATTAGACTTAGGGCTAAACTTTTAATGAGTTTCATAATCATCTCTCTGGTTGGGGTTATTGGGTTTGGTTAAAGTGATGACGGCAAGTCATCGTCTTCTTGGGTGTATGATAACAAGTCAAAGACAGTAAAAACTTAGCAGAAAAACAGCACAAACAAAGATTGGTATGGGCACCAAAGACAAACGCCTATTTGTCTTTGGCATCCTTTGTATCAGAACTTTGTCATGAGCTCATCAAGAGCAAGCAGCTCTTTATCCTCACAGCCACGTTTGGCGTATTCGTATTTACCCTCGGCAAGGCTGCGTTCAGAGACGACGATGCGATGGGGTATGCCGATGAGTTCTAAGTCAGCAAATTTGACGCCTGCTCTCTCGTCGCGGTCATCAAGCAGGACATTAACCCCTTTGTTTTTGAGTGCTTCGTAGAGTGCTTCGGCTTGATGTTCGGCTTGCCCATCTTTGGATTTCATAGGGATGATGGCGACATAAAAAGGGGCGATGTTGTCCTTAGGGTCTGGCGTGTCCGCCCACAAAATGCCTTGGCTGTCATGATTTTGTTCAATGGCTGCCGCCACGATGCGACTGACTCCAATGCCATAACAGCCCATCATCAAGGTGACAGGTTTGCCTTCTTTGCCAAGCACGGTACAATTTAAGGCATGAGAATACTTATCGCCAAGCTGAAAAATATGCCCAACTTCAATGCCACGCTTGATGTGTAGGACGCCCTTACCGTCTGGACTAGGGTCGCCATCCACCACATTACGAATGTCTGCCACGTCAGTGAGAGTCGCATCTCGCTCCCAGTTCATGCCTGTGGTGTGCTTATCTGCCACGTTAGCACCACTAACAAAATCAGATAAGGCAGCCGCACTTCTGTCAGCGATGACAGGAATGCCATATTTTGCCAAATCCACACTGATGTAGCCTCTGATAAGACCAGCCTGCCTCATCTCATCTTCTGTCGCCATTTCAAGTGGGGCTTTGATTTGGGGTAATTTTTCTGCCTTTAATTCATTTAGGCTGTGATCGCCACGCAAGATTAGGGCAACCAATTTGGGCATATCAGGATTATCGCTGGAATATGAGCCTTTGACGATGAGGGTTTTGACGGTTTGTGTCAAGTCAATGCCCAAATGTGCCGCCACCTCCTCGCAAGTTGGCATGTTTGGGGTGTCTACGTCAGTACGTGCTTGGGTCGGTGCTTGACGAGTGGTGGTGCAGATGGCCTCGGCAAGCTCTACATTTGCCGAATAATCCGATTCACTACTAAACGCGATGTCATCCTCTCCACTGTCGGCAAGCACATGAAACTCATGACTGGCAAAGCCACCAATAGAACCAGTGTCTGCTTGAACTGCCCTAAAATCCAGACCCAAGCGAGTAAAGATACGAGTGTACGCTCCGTAGAAGTCCTGATAAGTCTGAGCAAGGCTGTCTTTATCAATATGAAAAGAATACGCATCTTTCATGGTGAATTCCCTGGCTCGCATGATGCCAAAGCGAGGGCGAATCTCATCACGAAATTTGGTTTGAATCTGATAATAAGTGACCGGCAGCTGTTTATAACTCTTTAACTCACCTCGTGCGATGTCGGTGATGACTTCTTCGTGGGTAGGACCTAGGACAAAATCCCGACCGTGACGATCGTTTAGACGCAGCAGCTCCGCACCATAATCCTCCCAACGCCCACTCTCCTGCCATAACTCACCAGGCTGAACAACAGGCATGATGAGCTCTTGGGCGTGGATACGCTCCATCTCTTCACGGACGATTCTCTCCACGCGTTTTAACACCCGAAGACCTGTGGGCATCCATACATACAGACCTGAGGCAAGTTTACGGATAAGACCCGCCTTAATCATAAGCTGAGCAGAGATGATGTCGGTATCGCTTGGGGTGTTTCTTAGGGTGGCTAGGGTAAATTGACTGGCTTTCATAAAACTCTCACTAAAATCGGGGTCAAAACTGCGACAAAATAAACCTAAATTTGGTAAAAACGTATTATATTAAAGTAAAATTTGGTAACTGTGCAAGCGATTTTTTTGATAAATGTTAAAATCACCCCAAGATACCCCAAATAAGATACCCAAAATCTGATGATTCTTACTTGATTGAAGCTCTAAGGATGCCCATGACCACACCCAACACCAAAAAATCCAACAAATTTACCCTGTTCTGTGTCATCGCTGTCATTGTCATGGCGGTGATTCTAACTGCCTATTCCACCATGAAATTCACCCAAGAGCCTGCTGTGTCCGCCATCAGCCGAGAAGGGGTGATTACCGAGATTCAAAAAATGGCACGCCTAAATACGGTCGCGTTCGGGGTGGATACTGTCATCACCGCCCAAAAACAAGGCACATGGCAACGCCTATGGCAAGATGTGCAAAAAGGGCTGTTTGTGGCAAAAGGACGAGTCCTGGCGGGGGTGGATTTGTCAAAGATTGCCCCAGATGATGTCCAAGTGAGCTTTGACCCACAGACTGACCCCAAAGTTGCCCCTCATGCCAACATCACCATCACTTTGCCACCGTCGCAGGTTTTTGAGGTGTTTCTTGATGACATACAGGTCTATGACTGGCAGACAGGGCTGTTTGGCGTGGTGGAGAATGATCCTGCCATATTAGCCCAAGCCCAAACCTCCGCCAAGAGTGAAGTGCTACAAAAGGCGTGTCAAGGCGACATCATGACACTTGCCAAAGAGAATGCCACCGAACAAATCAAGGGTTTATTCACCTTGACAGGGGCGACGGTGACGGTTCAAGGCACGGCAGGTGCTTGTCAAGTCGGGCAAACATCGTCATAGACAGTATCATCATGGACACGCCGACATGATGAGCCGATATCAGGCGTGTCCTACTTTGCTTGATACAACAAGTGATGTCTATATCTTTGGCAACGTCTATGCCAACATTCATCTGTTTATTTTGATGTCATACAATGCCAAATATTTTTGGGGTATGCATTTCAATAAAATTGTTTGAAAAAATTTTCTAAATAGTTGCCAAATGTAAATTATGTTGCCAATACAAGATACCTTCTTCATAAAACTGTCCTAAATCAACCATTTTTCGTATTTGGGATAGCCGTAACACAAATTATGATATAAAATAACGAGGCGAATTTCAATCAAAAGCCAACATGACTTTCGCCAATATTTGGACGTGTCCACATGACACACGCTTCATAAACAAATGTTTTAAAAATGACGCTAAGTAAGAGTGATTCATGACAAATATTAATGCCAAAAAGAAAATGAAGATTGCCATGGTGGGCGTCAGTCCTGCCGACCAAATTGCTTTCAAAGGGTATTTGCGAGTATTATTACGCTTAGATGTTGAGTTGGACTGGGTGTCTGCTCAGGTGGGCGAGGTTGATTTGTATGTGATTAATGAGGATTTTAAGAGTTCTGCCAGTGTGCAAAAATTGGTGGAAGTCCATCCTCATACCCCTGTTTTATACGTAAGTCGCAATCTGGCAGGCGATGGCAGCATCAGTGGTAATTCATTGGTGTTGCCCCTAAAACAAATCAACGCATTAAATGCTTGGCTCTATGAAAATGTGGGGATACTAAAAGGACTGCCTTATCACAATCCTTCTACCAACACGCCCATCGCCGCAGCAAACAGCCCAACCCCTCAAACAGACGTGAGCACAGCCAAGCAGACCTTATCTCAAACAGCGGTACAACCAAAACAGGCAGCGTTTACAGAGACCAAGCCTGTCCATCATGGTAAGCTTAATGATGTGATAGAGATGATTCAGACCCTGCATGATCACCCACACGCCCTCTTTGAGCTTCTACAAGACTCAGACGTGTTTGCGGTGATTGATGGAGCTCGTCGGCTGGTGTGGGCAACCAGTACAAAAGAGCCGAACATGGATACATGGCGACTGCGAGTCTATGGCGGCACAGCAAAGGATGATAAGCAGGCTCTAAACCTAAACGAATGGCTCTATCAGATAGGACAGATTCATGCGGACACACTGTTACCACTGTTTGATCAAGAAGCATGCTACCAGATGGCTTCATGGTTGCAACCGATGACGCATGCTGATGAGCCTACAAAGCAAGTCATGAGTGCCATCAAAGACACCAAATGCACGCTTGATGAGATTGTTGCCCAGACAGGGCTTGGACGACTGATGGTACAAAAAATCATTGTTTCGTTATTATTTGCCCAATATCTGACAGACAGCAGCTATCAAGCCATCAGTGCCAATCAGGCAAGCAGCACCCTCAAAAACACCCTGTCAGCCAGTCATCATAGAGAGCCAGCCAGCGTCGGTTCAGATACCACCCTAAATGAAGACGAACAGGCGTCTCTTGGCTTTTTGGCACGTCTTCACCGTAAACTCAAAGGCGAATGAAAAGGCGAATGAGACGAAAGAGGTGCCATTTGGCTTAATGCATGAAGCTTGCTTAAAGAGCAACATAAAAACACCCCAAAAGACGCATTCACTTTTGGGGTGTTCTATTTGCATGAATCCAACTAGAGGTTACTTTAAGTAAAGATGGCTTAGCTCTCTACTTTAACGGCTCGCCCTTTCAATTGCAAAAATGCCTGTTCCACTTGCATGCTGTGATCACGGATTTTTTGTTCTATTTGGGCAAATTGATCTTTTAGATATTCATCGGCTTCATGTAGGCGATTGGCGAATTCTGTGCGTTTGAGTTCCATGGATTTGGCTTTTAGGGCGTGCCATTCTTCCACGGTGTTTGTGAAGGCGTCATATTCAGCACTGATTTTGTCTTTAAACAGCATGAGTTTATCATCCAAAGACAAATCACCCCCTTCAATGCTTGCCTGAGCCCGCTTAAACTGCATGGTCAGCTCAGCGTGTTTGATGGTCAAGTCATCCACGGTTTTTAGTTCTTTGGCAAGCCCAACCTTTGAAAGAGCAGCAATCAGCCATTTGGTGGGGTCGTATTGCCACCATTTAACCCCATTACGATAGTCGTATTGAAAATAATGGTGGTAGTTGTGATAGCCTTCTCCCCAAGTAAAAATCGCCAAAATGGGGTTGTCACGGGCGGTGTTCTCGTCAGTATAAGGGCGAGTGCCGAACATGTGGCACAGTGAGTTAATAAAAAAGGTAAAATGGTGTGTCAAGACCATGCGTAGCAGACCTACTATCAAGAATGCACCAAGCATGTCACCAATGATAAGTCCCACAACACTTAGGATAATCACATTGATCAATAACACCCACCAACCATAATGCTCATGTTGATGAGCAAGCACTTTGTCTTTTTTTAGGTCAGGAATGTTCTTGTAGTCGTATTGTCCACTGGGATATTTCTTTAACATCCACTGCATGTGACTAAACCAAAA
>JBHCFR010000162.1:0-5539 GCA_041801945.1 Moraxella sp.
CGACAGGTGGCAGCACAAGGGGTAAAAACACCAAGGTCTCAAACAACGATTTGCCCCAAAAGTCCTTGCGTGCCAAAAAATACCCCATTAAAATGGCGGGTATAAGATTGACACCCAAGCTAACAAAAGCAATTTTGCAGGACAAATAGATGATTTGCCATTCATCAGGGCTAAGCTCAAAGTTAAGCCAAGTCATTATTACAATACCGAAAATCCGTATTTTTTATAAATGACTTTTGCTTTGTCGCTTTGCAAAAATTGATAATATCGCTGGGCTTCTTGGTTTTGTTTGACCATGGCAATCGGATAGACGATGGGGGTGTGGCTAGCCAAGGGGAAAGTGCCGATTACTTTGACGTTACTGGCGACTTTGGCATCAGTGGCATAGACGATACCAAGCTGGCATTCGCCTTTATTGACAAAATTAAGTGCTGAGCGGACATCTTCGGTCTCAACCAAGCGTGGACGGATAACGTTCCACCAATTAAGGTAACCCAATGCTTCTTTGGCATATTTGCCCACAGGCACGCTGGCGGTATTACCTGTACAGAGCTTGCCAGTAAAGGCCTTGCCGATATTAAAGGATTTTTCCATTTTAATAGAGGTTTTGATGGGGTTGCTCTTTGGGGTGATAAGTACCAAGCGGTTACCCAGTAGGTTTTTTTGGCTACCAGAGACGATTTTTTGTTTTTGTTCTAAGTGTCGCATCCATGCCAAATCTGCTGAAATAAAGACATCAGCGGGGGCGTTGTTTTCTATCTGTTTGGCGAGTGTGCCTGATGATGCGTAGGAGGTTTTGACTTTGGTGGCGTATTGTTTTTCGTAGAGTTTGTTAATGTCATGAATGGCATTGGTCATGCTAGCAGCAGCATAGACGGTAACATCAGCATGAGACACAGATATAAAGCTTACTGATGTGATGAGTATGAGTGATGGTGTTAAATTTTTCATGTTGTACCTCTATATGAATACATTAACCGTTATTTGATAGCCATAAACTGTCGCTACTATCGGCATAAAACTCTTGTTTCCAAATAGGAATCTCTGCTTTGATGGCATCAAGTAGCCAACGGCAGGCATCAAACGCAGAATGGCGATGATGGGCAGCCACGCCAATCCATACCGCCATATCGCCGATATTTAACTCACCGATACGATGCATGGCAACGACCTTTTGAATGTCAAATTGGGCATAGGCTTGTTCAATTAAGACTTTGCCTTGATTGAGTGCTAGGGCTTCATAGCCATAATAGGTCAGTTTTTGTACAGGGCGGGCGTTGTTGTGGTTACGCACCCAACCCTCAAAAGTTGCCAACGCTCCACAATTACCATCAAGTAGGGATTTTTTAAGTCGCAGATCATCAATCGGTGCATCCATCAGTGCAAAGCCGTCAGTGATGGCGGTATCATAGGCAGCATCATGGCTTAGAGTAATTACTGAAGAGCCTTGGTGTGGCTTATGTATCACGATCAGCCCCCTGCCACTGGTGGAATAAAGGCGATGATATCGCCCTGTGCTATTGGCGTTTGCCAATTGGCGATTTGATGATTGATGGCGACGGCGAGCTGTGACTGTTCTAGCTCAAAGCCGTATTTAATTTTTAAATCTTCATATATGTCGCCAAGATGAGTTCTGGCGGTTTGGATCAGTTCTTCATCTTTATCTGCTGTCTCTGCAAGACTGGCAAAATACAGCACACTAACTGCCAATTTGGTTGTATTTGTGCTATTTGACATAATTGGATTTCCCCCCAGTTTTATTTACAAGACAAATATCGCTAATGGTAATATCATGACTTAGGGCCTTGGTCATGTCATAAATGGTTAGGCATGCCACTGATACTGCGGTTAAAGCTTCCATCTCCACACCAGTTTTATGCGTAACTTTGGCAGTAGCGGTGGTGTTGATGGCGTATTCATCATCCTGATAATTAAAACTCATCTTGATCGTATCTAGTGGTAGGGCGTGACACAGCGGGATTAACTCGTGAGTTTTTTTACCTGCCATGATACCTGCGATGTGGGCGGTGGTTAGGATATTGCCTTTTTTGGTCTGTCCATCAACAGCCTTGATGGCAGCGTAAATTTCTGGTGGAAAAATCACCTTGCCAGTGGCGGTGGCACTACGTGCGGTGGTCATTTTACTGCCTACGTCAACCATGGTGATATTACCGTCTTGGTCTAGATGTGTTAAATCGTTCATGTCATCTCATTGTTTGTTCAAATGCTGTTAAAGCCAAAGTGAATTCATCTTGGGTATTGAAGTTTAGTAAATGCTGCCAGTTATGCGGCACATCAGCAGTGATAACATGCAGATTGGCCAAAAATTTCATCACCGAGCGTTCGCCAACATCCAGATAATCTCGCAGTTCGTTCAAAAGATGTGTGTGATACAGCCCAAGCAAAGGATAGTCCTTAGCGTTTTTTAAGTAAACGACATCCGCTTTGATCTGGTTTGTGTTGATGTGATTTTGCAGATATGCCCACAGCTGATTGGCAGAAATCAGGCTATCACAACTAACGGTCAGCACATAGCCATCAGCGACGCTCATCATCGCCCCACACAAAGCAGATAGGGCACCTGCACCTTTACCGTCTGTATCATTGGGTAGATAATCCGATACGACACAGACATCACGCCCTTGCCCAAAATTCTTGCCATTATCGGCAAGCAAAATCGGCACGCCAAGCAGTTTAGCATGGCTAAGATGAAAATCAAGCAGGGTCTGACCAGTGGGTAAGGGTAAGAGAGCCTTGGGCTTACCCATACGGCTAGACTGCCCACCTGCAAGTATTAATATCGCAGACAACTTCATGTGTGTGATGGATTTTCACGCAAAAGATGGGGTACAAAATTGCATGGACGAGTACGGTTGTCTAGTTGGTCTTTGATGATGCCTTCCCAGCCTGTACGACACGCCCCTGTAGAACCGGGTAAACAAAAAATCACCGTGCTGTTTGCCATGCCAGCCACAGCACGTGATTGCAAGGTAGACATACCAATTTCACCATACGACAGGTGGCGGAATAACTCACCAAAACCATGCACTTCTTTGTCAAACAATACCGACACCGCTTCTGGCATATTATCACGGTGATAAAAACCCGTACCGCCTGTGGTGATGACAGCATTAACATTTGAGTTGGCAATCCATGCACTAATGACAGCACGGATTTGATAAATGTCATCGCTGGTTAATCGGCGGTCAATGAGTGTATGTCCAGCACTCGTTAGGCTGTCCGCCAAAAACTGCCCTGAGGTGTCTTCATCAAGCGTGCGAGTATCCGAGACAGTGAGCACAGCGATGTTGAGCGGCACAAAAGGTTTGTCGGTGCTTTGGACGGTAGGCTTGTGATTGGGGTCGTTGCACAGTTCACACATACAATTTTCCTTATAAAAATAAATGAGGTTTGATTTGATGAATTTACTTGATGGCTAAGCTTGACAAAAAGTATGATAAAAAGCTTGATAAAAACATCATCGTTATGATTCTAAGCAAATTTATAAAATTTAGTTTGATTGCTATGGTTTAATACTTAGCTCAACAATCAGCCACCAACCATTGAAAGATTCTGCATGATACCGCTATTGGCAGAATGTAGATAATGATGCTCAGGCTTAATGGGCATGAGATTGTGCAGAGCATGAATTAAACCATCGGTATCACTTGCACGCAAATAAGGGCGGATGTCGTAATTTTGACCATCAAAAAGGCACAGATGGACTTTACCTAAACTGCTGACACGCAAGCGATTGCAGTTATCACAAAACTGTGGGGCATATGGCTCAATCAAGCCAATCTTACCCAGAAAATCAGGGTGGCTGTATTCAATCGCAGGACCGCCATCAGACAGACGAGGCGTCGCTATCCAACCATGCTGATGAAGATAAGTTTTGATGTGCTGACCACTGGCATGCTGAGCGAAGAACAAGCGGCTGTTATCTGATGTCTGCATGAACTCAATAAAACGATAGGCGACAGGACGATTTTTGACAAAATCTAATGCTGCCAGTAGGTTGTCATAAGCAGTATCAGCCATCAAGATAGCGTTAATCTTTAATGAAATGTCGGTGCTATCTAACAGCTTATCAATGTCACGCAGTAGCTGCGGTAGGATGTCATGACCGGTAATTTCATGAAAAATGTGAGGGTTAAAGCTGTCAATACTGAGGTTTAGCTTGTCAAGCCCAGCATCTTGCCATGCGGACAGATGCTTGCCAAGCTTATAGCCATTGGAGCTGATGCAGGCGGTTTGAATGCCCTCTGTATTCTTGGCAAGATGGATAATCTCGGACAGATCGCGGCGAACGGTCGGCTCCCCGCCAGTCAGTCGCACTTTGGTCGTACCAAGATGGGCAAAGCCATCTAGTAAAGTCTGAATTTCTGCTAGACTAAGTTCGTTGTCAGGACGTTTACCCTGATAGCCATTAGGCAGGCAGTAATGACACTGAAAATTACAAAAATCGGTCACCGAAAGGCGTAAATAAGTCAGTTTACGCTGAAAGTGATCTGTTAGATGGGTAGGCGTAAGTTCGCTATTATGAAAAACGGAGCCAGACAGGTTCGTATCCGCAGTAGCAGATGGGATGTGGATGGACTTATTCATAATAGTAAACTTATGGGCGTTGCCTCGGCAGTGGATGTAATGGCACTATAACAAACTTCTTAGAACGCCCCAATAGCCCCATTGGCAAGTTCAGATGCCGTTTTATACTACTTTGGAGGTATGCCGCTCTTACTGCTGATGCAGATGATCATTGGTATTGACCTACTGCCCAGACAGCGATCTCAACTCGGGTACGCAGCCCAATTTTGCCAAGAATGTGCTTGACATGAACTTTTACCGTAGATTCAGCGATACCAAGTTTGTTGCCGATCATTTTATTGCTCATGCCTTGGACGATCATTTGTGCCACCTGCACTTCCCGCTCAGTTAATTCATGCTCAACATCACTTTGCATAGGCTTACGCATCGCTTGTGCCAAAATTGGGGCTAGACTTGGGCTGATGACCAACTCTCCACGTAAAATTTTGCGAATCTCAGTGATGATTTGTTCAGGCTCCATGTCTTTTAGCAGATAGCCATCGACGCCCAGTTGCAGGGCATCTTGGACATCTTTGGTGTTGTCAGAGACGGTAAATAGTAACACCTTAGCAGTGATACCAAGCTCGCGGATTTTTTTAAGTGTCTCAACACCATTTAATATGGGCATGCTGTGATCTAAAATAACTAAATCTACCGCCTGCTTTTCTAGAATTTGTAAAGCTTCAAGACCGTGATTAGCTTCAGCGATGACTTGCACATCTTTTTCTAAGCTTAATAAGTCAACCAGCCCACGGCGTAGCATGGGATGATCATCCACCAAAAGCAGACGTGCAGGCTCCGCTGAGGTAAAGATTTTTAGAGTCATGAGTATCATCCTAGTTATATTAACTGGTTATAAAATTTGGGCACGAAATGAATTTGGATAATCGTACCAGAAGGGGTGTTATTTTTGATGAGAAACTCACCATCAAGACTATGGGCACGTTCTTGC
>JBHCFR010000163.1:0-4546 GCA_041801945.1 Moraxella sp.
GCCCACAAATAGACGCCACCCTCTTTTAAGTCAATATAAATGGGCTGATTAAAAGACGTCTTTAAGTTATTGGCAGTGTAATTTAGCATGGGCAGTGCGGTCAGTTTGCCCGACAATGGCGAATAGCTGCCCGTCACGCTCGCATGAGAGGGGCGGATAAGATACTCGTGTAAAAGCTCAGCTTTTTTCACATCTAATGGCGTGATGTCAGTAGGTGCTGGATCGGAACTTGATTGAAGGTCAAGATGTGCTTGCATGGCGACCGCGAACGCCGCCTCTTGCTCTTCTGGGCTTAGTCCTTGGATTTGCTCATAAAACGTCTCAAAATCAAAAGGCTGATAGGCTAGGGCTTTTTGCTGCTCATCACGACAAGTTAAGAAATCATTTTTAAGTTGCTCTCTCTTGGCTTGGTATTTGTCATCCGTGATTGGCAAGCCCTCGTTTTTGGCAGTTTTTAATAATGCCACATAGGCACCATCATGAACCTCTTCACAGCTCTCATTGGCATTTGTCTTCTCTGTGGGGGCGTTGGCAAGAGCTTGGCGACGTAGATCATTGGAAACATAGGCGGTCGTCTCATAACTAAATGATGAACGCAGCTGCGATTTGGCGGCTTTCTCCAAAACATCTTTGGCTTCTTGGGTGTTTTCACGATTCATGGTTGGCGAGGTGGTCGCACAAGCACCAAGAAGGCAACTGGCAACGGTCAGACCAAGCAGGCGGCGAGTTAATGGTTTTTTCATGATTGTCCTTAAAATAATATACAGGCTATCAGTGTGGATGACTCATCATACGATTATTTTGCAGCTTCGGTAGCGGCTTGGGCGGCAGTTTGGGCGGCGGCAATAGCGGCTTGCTCATTCGCTTCGGTAGTACAGCAGCCACATTCATCATGTGTATAGTCATAGTCATAAGCATAATCATACTCATAACGGGCGTATCTCGCCTCTGATTCAAGGTAGGATTGCTCTTTCGCCTTTTTAAAGAGTGCCACACCATCCACTGCCGCTGTCTTAGCAAAGACCTCCTTAAACTGACCTGCCAAAGCGTGTTTGTCAAAGAGTCTTTTATCATAACGAATCTGATTTAGACTTTGGGTGGTCATGCCGCCGACATACTCATCCACCTCGCCTAGGGTTTGAACGGCGATGATGTCTCCTTGACCATTCAGATAGACATAGCTTGTGGCGTTTAGGGCAAAAGGTAAAAGCCCCTCAATGGCACCCATGAGCCCACCGACATCATCGGTGCGATAGCTGCTGTTTATCATGGTGAAGTTATCAATCAGGGTTTTAATTTTATTGCCCTGCATCTGACCGTCGGTGCTGTCCGTGATGTCCGCACTCTTATCAGAATAACGCTCAGGATGCTGATCCACATAGGCTTTTAGATCACGTCCGACGTGTTTGGCGATGACGGCATAGACCTTACCCACCTCTTTGACGCCAAACTCCACCTTAACGGCACGATTTGCACCCACCTCTTTGGCAAAGGCGTCTTGGCTGATGTCCACAGGGGTAAACTTCTCACTGTTTAACCCCTCCATGCCATGAATCACGCCCTGATGAATCGCCTCATAAATCACGTCAGTGGGTATCTGCTTTTGTAATTCATCGGGCAGTTTAAAGGACATGAGTCCATCGGGAATGTCTTTTGGCAGAGGGGCATGTTCGGGGCTAATGAGTGCTACTAATGGCAAGAATGCTGACACATCAGCGACAAGCTCACCCTGAGCGAAATCGGCACGCACAGGCAGCTGCATAGAATAGCTGGCAGTAGGACTGTCATAATCTACCGACCACAGCACTTGGCTGCGTTTGGCGTTTGGCTCATGATGTGATAGGCTACTCACGCTAAGATGCTGATATTGATATAGATTTTGGGCGGTCACCTGCTCTGGGGTGCGGTCTGAGTTAAGCATACGACCGAACAAGGACATCATGCCATAGCCATCGCTTGGCGGCTCGGTTTTACCCGTTTTCGCTTCTTCTTTTTTCATGTCCATATAGGCACGAATAAAGCCCATTTTACCTGCATAGACATCAGATTCCGTGCTGTCGTAATTATCCGCTCTTTTTTGGAGGCTCTCATCTGTGCAGCTCTGATAAGCACTGCTGGCTTCATCAAACTCATCTTTGTCCTTGATGGGATCTTTGCCTGCTTTAATGAACTCACTCATCTTAGCGTTAAACTCAATATGGCATTGATTGATTGCCAGTACTCCATCCAAATACTGCTTGCTATATCCCACGCGGATATAATCATAAGGTTCTAGTATATGTCCATTATCTATTATGTTAGCACAGTTGGATGCGTAATGTGACCATAGGGATAATGCCTCAGCATAAACTATTACGTCATCTGAGTTTTTGATGTTCTTTATGATTGCTAAAAAAGCGTTGTGATGATTTGTGGCACAGGTTTGGAATACCATGATGTCTTGTTTTTGATACCCCTGAGCATCTGCCAGTAGCTCATTGGCTTGTTTTTGAAGGTCCGTGTGAGTCTGATTCATGTATGCTTCAACGGCTTTGCGATCAAAATTAGCCTCATCTTGGGTAAAGGCACGAGTGAGCAAACCGACGCCTAGTTCTTCGGCATGACTCCTAAACTGCAACAAGAGATTATCAATCTGTCTGGATACGTCTTGGTAAGCCTCGCTTGTGCCAACCTTGCGTGTGACCGTCTCCATGTTTTTTGACTCATCACCCTCATCGCCATAACGCAAATAGGGCATGCCATCAAGCTCCCCTGCGGCACCCAAATAATCGGTCAAGCTTATAAACCCAGAACGCTCACTACGCCGGGCCCTGTCTTTAAAATCCATCACTTTTAGCATGGTGGTAAAAGCAGCATCTGACCCCTTATCAATCTCGCTGATCGTCAGCGGCTTGACGGCATAATGATGGGTGGACACTGCGTAACGCTCGCTGCCCATGTGCTGACGCAGTGCTGTTAGCACATCACGCTGAGCGGTGGCAGATGGTAGAAAGGCTTGGTTTAGGCGGGCGGTGTTGGCAGGTACGGTAGAGTTATCAGTATGAGCCGTGGGTATGGATTGGCAGGCGGACAGCAACACGCCGATGATGAGCAAACTGAGTGTTTTTGGGTGAAAATGAGGGATATTTGGCATGACCCATCCTTATCCTAATCTGTATTTATGGTAATGACTGATAAAACAACCTGTTTAAGGTGCTGATTGCTCGGCTGGTGCTTAGACTTGATGCTTAGACTTGATGTTTTGTGTGTCGGCAGTTTTTATGCAAACTGCACATCACTCACAAGTGGGCGACGCATCAGCTTTAAGCAATCCGCCTAATCTTCACACAAGACAAAGATTTATCCATAGAGTTCTCGGTGTTCAACTGTGTTTGGGACATCAGCACGCCCTAATTATACACAAATATTGACATTTTGAAATAATTTTTTAGGTGCAATTTAATTTTTTCACATAATTTTCACTTAATTGACATAAAAATCCCCCAAATTCATCATTTGAGGGATTGTTTGTCAGTGGTTTTACTTGATACGCATGTCGCCTGTTTCCACGAAACGCTGATGCCATGACAGTGCCTCTAAGAGCAGATGAGGGGTGTGTATCCCGCCTGCTTTTTGGCTGGCTGCCAAAGCACGGTCATAGTAATCACGAAGCATGTCGCGGTAATCAGGGTGTGAGCAGTTGTCAATGATGAGCTTGGCACGCTGACGAGGTGATTTGCCACGCAAATCTGCCATGCCTTGTTCGGTTACGATGAACATCACGTCATGCTCGGTGTGGTCATGATGGCTCACCATGGGAACGATGGCAGAAATCGCCCCACCCTTGGCGGTAGATGGGCTGACATAAATGCTAAAAAAGCCGTTACGGGTAAAGTCGCCAGAACCACCGATGCCGTTCATCATCTTGGTGCCCATGACGTGGGTTGAGTTCACGTTGCCATAGATGTCCGCCTCAATCATGGCGTTCATGCCGATGATGCCCAGACGACGGATAATCTCTGGGTTATTGCTAATCTCCATCGGACGTAGGATGATTTTGTCTTTTAAGAACTCAATGTTGTCATTAAAACGTTGTAGGGCGTCAGGGCTAAATGACAAGGCAGTGGCAGAGGCTGATTTCATCTTTTTGGCTAAAATCAAATCCAACATGCCATCTTGTAGCACCTCGGTATAACCAATCAAATCATCAAACGGTGCATCAAGCAGTCCTGCCATCACCGCATTGGCAACGTTACCGACCCCTGATTGTAAGGGAAGTAGGTTTTTAGGTAAGCGACCTGCTTTGACTTCATGGTCAAAGAAATCAATGATTTGGGCGGCGATACGCTTGGAGACGTCATCAGGCTCAGCAAACTTAGAGTTGCGGTCGCCAGCATCGGTTAGCACGACTGCCACCACTTTGTCTGGGTCAATGGCAAGTCCTGTGGTGCCGATACGGTCAAACGCACCCACCAATGGAATGGGCTTACGGTGTGGTGCCAGTCGTACTTCGCCATAGATGTCGTGCATGCCTTCTAGGCCTGAGCTTAGGACAGCGTTAATCTCA
>JBHCFR010000164.1:0-3456 GCA_041801945.1 Moraxella sp.
CGTGTGGCCAGGCTGCGCGAGGGCTTTACGCCGCTGCCTGCGATGGGTAGGCTTGGCGCGCTGTACCAAAATAATCCGCAACTGGCGCAAAGCTTGGCGCGCGATGTCGGTTATTTGATGGCGTGTGAGGTGCTGGCGGTGGGCGTGGACATCAGCTTTGCGCCTGTGCTTGATATTGATAATGGCAGTTTGGTCATCGGTGATAGGGCGTTTTGTCAGACGATAGAGGGTGCAAGCGCGTTAGCGGCTGCTTTTATTGAGGGTATGAACGAAGCAGGCATGGGTGCAACTGGCAAGCATTTTCCAGGGCATGGCTCGGTCATTCCCGATTCGCACGTTGCCGATGCGTGCGATACGCGCAGTTTTGATGAGATTTTTAATACCGATACCCAAGTGTTTGTGCGCAATTTACAAAAACTGTCTGCGCTGATGCCTGCGCACGTTGTGTTTAGTCAGGTGGATGATAAGCCAGCAGGTTTTTCAAAGATTTGGCTGCAAGACATCATTCGCAATCAGCTTGGCTTTGATGGCGTGTTGTTTAGTGATGATTTGTCTATGAAAGCTGCGCACGTGGCAGGCGATGTTGTCGCGCGCATTACAGCCGCCTTGCAGGCAGGGTGTGATGTGGCGCTTGTGTGCAATGACCGAGAGGGCGCCAAGAGCGCCATTGTAGCGGCAGCCGACTTGCCAGCGGTGTCCGTCAATCGCATTGGTCGGATGAAATCTGCATTGCCAGTTTGGCAGGGTGATTTAGTGACGACTTGCAGGGCGTTTGCGCGCTATGATGAGGTACGCGCGCGCGTGTTGGCGGCGTTTTGAATGCTTGGTTGTTATTGAGTTATGATAAAATCAACACAAAAAAATCGGCTGCTTTTGACCAATGGCTCGTTTACCAAAGAGCTTGAAGCATTGGCGGGTACAAAAATTACCGTGCAGGTTATTTTTTCTGGGCTGCGCCTTTTGAGTTTTGCTGAAAAAAAGCATCTGTGCTTGCCGCCAAAGCCCACTTTGGGCTATGTGCGTGAGACGATTTTGGGTGCTCACGGTCAGGCGTGGGTGCAAGCCAGCAGCGTCATGCCTTTGAGTAGCTTACAAGGGGACGCTAAGCGCTTGCGCTACCTAAAAAGCACGCCGATAGGCTATGTGTTGTTCAAAAGACAGACCAGTTTGCCGTATAAAAGATTTGTGGATACCCATCATGGTGTGCGCCAAAATGTCTATGATTGGCATGGCAGAAAGTTTTTGATCAGCGAGCGCTTGCTGCCAGATTTGATGGATTATTTTGATGCAAGCGCAAAACACATCAAGCGTGCACCCCAATAGCCAACTTAAACATTCATTAAAGCATCATTTTTGGTTGTATTTAAAATAAATTTAATTGGGTGATGTTGTAAATGTGGGTTTTAAGTAAAAACTTGCCTAAAGTTGATTTAGACAAGTTTTTAAAATCAATTATTTGCGTTCAGTTGTGGATAAACTTTTTGCTACTTTCACTAACTCAACAAACTCTTCACGCAAGCCATGTGGGTCTTGACCAACATTTTGCTCGGCAAGCTCTAAAATATGATTCCACGTCATCTCGCTATTATACTTTCCGCCACGCAGTTGCTCACCATAGGCAAGGGCGGCAGTCGCAAATTTAGTGTCGCTGTCTGCTTGGCTAAATGGTCGGCTTGTTGCCAAAATAGGGGTTTCTATCAACAAACTTTTGCTTTGATTTGGTAATTTATAACGTAATTTTAAATAGCCATATTCGCTATCTTTAGCGGTTGTGCTAGATTTATTAGCTTGATAGCGGGATTCTTCTAGCCAACCTGTCGCCCCTGTTGGAATAATTTCATAAAAGGCGGTGACTTGATGTCCTGCTCCAATATCGCCTGCATCAACTTTATCATTGTTAAAATCTTCTTGCTTTAAGGCTCGGTTTTCATAGCCAATTAAGCGGTATTCTTTGACTGTTTTTGGGTTAAATTCAACTTGAATTTTGACATCTTGGGCAACGGTAGCAAGTGTAGAAGACAGTTGGCGGTCAAGCACTTTTTTCGCTTCTTTTTCGTTATCAATATAGCTGTAATTGCCATCGCCTGCATCGGCAAGTTGTTCCATTAAGTGTTCATTGTAATTGCCTGTACCAAAACCTAAGGTACTAAAGGAAATACCGCTTTTGCGTTTTTCAGCAACCATGCCTTTTAAGGTGTCAAAATCGGTAATGCCAACATTAAAATCGCCATCTGTAGCAATTAAAATACGGTTAATGCCATTTTTAATAAAGGATTTTTCTGCTTGTTGATAGGCTAATTGAATGGCTTTTTCGCCTGATGTTGACCCTTGTGCTTGCAGACGATTAATCACCGCTAAGATTTTATCTTTTTCTTTGCCTGATGTTGGCTCTAACTCCAATTTTTCACCAGATGCGTAGGTGATGATGGTGACTTTATCTTGTGGGCGTAATTTTTCTGTCAAAATGCGTAAGGTTTTTTTCACCAACGGCAATTTATTTTCATTGTCCATACTGCCTGAAACATCAATTAAAAAGACTAAATTGGCAGGGGGAAGTTCTTTGACATCAATATCTTGGGCTTGAATAGCAAGTTTGATGAGTTTAGCATCTTTTTTCCATGGCGAATCGTAATTGGCGGTGTGTAGGGCAAAGGGTTTGCCATTGGTTGGTTGTGGGTAACGGTAATCAAAATAGTTTAAAATTTCTTCTAAACGAACGGCATCAACTGGGGGTAATTTGCCATAACTGAGTAACATTCGGCGGATATTGCTATAACTGCCTGTATCTACATCAATACTAAAGGTTGAAATTGGATTTTCGCTGACTTTTTGAATAGGGTTAGGTTTATTTTTTTGATATTGTTCGGTATTTTGTTCTAAAGCTGCATAAGATTCAAGCATCATCGGGGCTACGGTCGTAGCAGATGCTGGCATAGTGTACGCATCAGCACTCTGAAGTCTTTTTACCGCCATCGCAGTTTTATTCGCGGTTGGTGCTTGACTCTCCATTGTAGGGGCTGGCATATTGATTTGTTGAACAGATGATGTTGTTTCAGATTGTGGGGTCGCACAGGCAACAAGCAGTAACACACTACTGCTGAGTAAGGAGAGTTTAAAGTGGTTCATTGTCAGTTTTCCTAATGGTATTCATTTGTTTTAGAATAAGTGAAAACAAATTTGATTGTCAAGTGAAAAAATTCACCAAAACATTGAAAGTTGTTCACAATTTAATTTTGATTGCAAAAAATAATAAATATAAGATTTTAAAAATCAAAAAAGCCATTCACTATGAATGGCTTTTGGGTGATGCATCTTTTATTGGTTTGCACATCAAAAAGGCACGCCGCCAAATCCAAACATCCCCACCAAAAACAGCACAAACACACCAATGCCCCATTTGGCAGATTGAATTTGCCATTTCCCCATATCTACGCCAGTCAAGTGCAAAAGCAGATA
>JBHCFR010000165.1:0-10157 GCA_041801945.1 Moraxella sp.
CGTGTTTTAGGTGTTTGATGTCCATGTCATTGAGTTTGTCAATTCGCTGCTGAACGACATTATTAGCATCATGGGATGGACTGCTTTGACTGCGACTTGCTGTTTGAGCTTGATTTTGGGTGGGCTGATGAGAGGGGGACTCCCCAAGTGTGTCTGGTTGGTCATTGGAGGCAGCTAAGGATGACATGCTAAGCTCATCATGCCCAGTTGGACTGTCCTCACTGACAGTCACCGCCACCGCCAAACCAACCCCAAAAACGAGCACAAAAACAAAACTGACAAATAACTTCTTAAAAAATCCAGTCTCCTCATCATCCTCTAAGTCATAACTCATGATAAAAAACAGGGCAAGGATGAGATGTAAACCCAAAAAGAGACCCAGTACCCCAGCCACGCCCCAGCCTGTATGATATTCAAACATGACTTTGATGGTGCGAATAGAATACCATAGCCATGCCAAACAAGCATTGAGCAGCAAAAAACTCATGAGTAAAATAAGCGGTGTGCTTGCCATGAGGTTGTTTCCTAGTGGTTAGTATCAAACAGCCAATACCGACTGTCTGCCGATATTGGCTGTTTTTGACTTAATGCCTCTATCAAGCTTATCAGGCTAATGAATCGGTGCGTTAGCCGTCAGCCCTTGATACGCTCAATATGGACGCCCAGCGATTTTAGCTTATGCTCCACATTGTCATAGCCTCTGTCAATATGATAAATGCGGTCAATGATGCTCTCGCCATCGGCACATGCTGCCGCCATGACCAGCGACATGGATGCTCGTAAATCGGTCGCCATGACAGGGGCAGGGGTAAAATGATCCACGCCTGTAATGATGGCGGTATGACCATCAATGCGGATGTTCGCCCCCATGCGGTTTAGTTCAGGCACATGCATGAAGCGATTCTCAAAAATGTTCTCAATGATGGTGCTCGTGCCCTCTGCAAGACAGCAAATCGCCATGAACTGAGCTTGCATGTCTGTGGGAAAGCCAGGATGAACCTGCGTGCGAATGTTCACGGCTTTGGGTCTGCCTTTCATGACGGCACGAATCCAGTCATCGCCTGTGGTGATGGTCGCTCCCATGGCTTCAAATTTTTTTAACACAGGGTGTAACAGTTCAGCCGACGTCTTTGTGGTCAAGACATCGCCTTCACTCATGAGTGCCCCTGCCAAATAAGAGCCTGTCTCAATACGGTCGGCAATGACGCTGTATTCACAACCATGTAGGCTCTCCACGCCATGAATGGTCATGGTGGGCGTACCAATACCATCAATCTTAGCACCCATGGCGACAAGCATGTTTGCCAAATCCACCACTTCTGGTTCGCAGGCACAGTTTTCTAACCGAGTCACACCACGAGCCAAAGAAGCCGCCATGATGACATTTTCTGTACCCCCCACAGTGACCATGTCAAAACTAAAATCGCAGCCGATAAGACGGCCTCCTGCGGGTGCTTTGGCTTTGACATAGCCATTTTCCACCACGATATTTGCACCCATCGCTTCAAAGGCTTTTAGGTGCTGATCCACAGGGCGTGAACCGATAGAGCAGCCCCCCGGTAAGGACACCTCAGCCTCACCAAACCGCCCAAGCAGTGCCCCTAACACCAAGATAGAGGCACGCATGGTACGCACGAGCTCATAAGGGGCATAGTAGTTGGTCACTTGTCTGGCATCTGCAATGACGGTATTGCCTTCTTTTTTGATACTCACGCCCATGCCAGAGATGAGCTTGATGAGCGTGTCGGTGTCTTTTAGGGTGGGGACATTGTGAAGGGTGGTCTCGTCATTGGGCAGTAGCATGGCAGCAAGCAGCGGCAAGGCGGCATTTTTTGAGCCAGAGATGACAACCTCTCCTGCAATGCGGCTTTTACCGATGATTTTAAATTTGTCCATAATTATCTCTGTTTGGCTTCATATTCGGCGGGGGTTAAAGCGTGAATGGTCAAGGCGTGCATGACACCACTTTGGATATGGGGATTGACGATGGCATAAACAGACTGTTGGCGTTGCACCAAACGCTTACCATCAAAGCTGTCATCCACAATCAGCACCTCAAACTTATTGCCTTGATTGGCGGCTTGAATCTCGGCATTGGGAAAATGGGGGCGTAACAAGGCGGTTAGGTCGTCTGCATTCATAAAAAATCTCTCTGATTTGGGCGTGATGTCGGTTGTCTTTGGGTAGTACTGCTAAGCGTGCGATGGGCAGTCTACATGGCAGGTCAGATGCACACAGTCATCGTATTGTCTGCTGTCTTATCAAACATTCATCCGTTGTTTGTGAAGAAGCTTTTTGGCAAAAAGGCTTTGGTAAAATAATAAATCCAAATGATTCATCGGCAGTTAACTTACCAAACGTTCTGACACGAAACACTCTTAGATGTCCTGTCATTAACAACAAGGGGAGTCTTGTGATTTTTGCTCTTAGACGCCGCCTGATTGTCATTAGGACGCTTAACATAAAATAAAGAGCGGATTATTATACCAAATTTTTCCGCTCTTGATTTAACGTATTTTTAACAATTTGTTGGGAAAGTATTAGGGCTTACTGGTGTTGTTGTATAAATTCACATAGCTTGATGTGGGACTGCCTTCCATTTTGACCACAGGAGCGTTGGGGTTATATCCTGCTGCCTGACTGCTTGGGTAGGTGTTAGGATAGGTATTGGGGTAAGTGGGGGTGGTTGGCGTGTAAGCTCCTGTATTATTTGGGTTGGTATAATTCATCATGGGGGTTGTGTTGAGATACATGCTTTGTGGATAGGTGGTGCTTGGCATGGCTGTGTTGGGGTAAGTTGTATTAGGATGGACAGCAGAAGGGCTGCCCCCATATACCATGCCCTCTGTCTCGGCATCTTCGTCGGCATATCCCCCTGCCATGGCGTACATGGAGGTATCACCGCCGACTCTTGTGCTTAGCACTTTTACGCCCTCCATGCCTTGCACTGAGGCGATGGCATTGACCACGGTCTGCTCTTGTTCAGCGGTCAAAAAGCCAAGCAAGTACGCCATGTTATCACGCACCACCAGTTTGTATTGTGAGGATTTGACGCCTCCCGTTCTTGCGATTTTGGCGAGAATCTTTGATTTTAGATAATTTTCGTGTACAGTATGACTCTGTGCTTTTGGCGTGGCGGTGACGGTCAGATTGTTATACACCTGCTTGACGTCATTGATGGACCCTACCATGGCGGATATTTCTGCCTTAATCTGCTCGCTAGGCACTTCGCCAGTTAGCAGAACTTCACGGCGAAAACTGTTAATGGCGATTCGCACGTTATTCTCGCTCACCCCGTTGATGCCAGCTAGGTTTTTATGGCTGGTGCGTTCAATGAACTCATCACTGATTCGCTCAGTGATGGTGCGATGCATGGAAGGTGTACCTGAATTTGTGCTGGTGTTGTTGCTGGCGTTTTGGGTGGCACAGGCATTCATGAGGGCAGCGGCCAGAAGAGATGCCACCAACTTCATGGGTACAGCAGGCGTTTTGGTGGCAATAAAAGGCTTAAAAGAGGCAAGTGACATGGTGCGTTTCCTTTGGTTATATTTAGGGTCATTCTATCAAAAAGGCGTTTTTTAGCCAATGAATTTTTGTTTGTTTTTCATGACTTTTGTCAATATTTCGAGGATTTGGCAGAACATCAAAGGTAATAACGTCAAAACGACAAGCCAAAGCGTTTTTTTGTGCTTGGCTTAGCCCTAATTTTGCTAACAGGGCATCACCATACACCAAAAAATGCTCAGCGGTTCCAATCAGCTTTTGTTGCTTGGCAGGCGTGATGCTCTCCACCGCTTGTCCAAAGTGCTTTTGCTGATGCCGCATCTTAACCTCCACAAACACCAGTGTGGGACACAGTTTGCCTGATGGCAATCTCTCATCATGATAGGCGATGAGATCAAGTTCCCCTAGATGATGGGCGGTGTAATTGGCTGTAATGATGATAAGTCCTTCTTGTTCTAAGAAGGTTTGGGCAAGTGCTTCATAATGCTGACCAAGGGCTCTCATGATGGTACTCATGGCTAAGATAAAGCGATTAGCATAACAAAATTTGTAAAATTTTACCAATCCTTGTGATTTTTCTTTATAATAATCGGCAATTTTACCGACTTTATCTAAAATAAAATCAATTCATGAAACTCAGAATTCTAAGCGTGGGGCATAAAATGCCAAGCTGGGTGCAGGCAGGTGTGGATGAATACATCAAGCGAATCTTACCCATGATGAGCACACAAATCATAGAAATCGCCCCCGCCAAACGCAGCAAACAGCCTTCCGCCGCCGAGATAGATAAATATAAAGCCCAAGAGGGTCAAGCCATCTTAGCCGCTCGTCAGTCCAAAGAGAGGTTATGGGTGTTGGAGGTGGAGGGCAGGATGCTCTCCACAGAAGCATTGGCTGACAAACTACAAACGGCGATGACAGAAGGGGAGGACATTGCCTTAGTCATTGGCGGTGCCGATGGGGTGTCATCGGATGTGCTGGCACAAGCGGATTTTTTGTGGTCGCTGTCGGATTTGACCTTACCTCATCCTTTGGTGAGGGTGATTTTGGCAGAACAGCTGTATCGTGCCATGAGCATCATTCATCATCATCCCTATCATCGTGCGTGAGGGTGATTTGGTCGGAAGTTTGGTTTTTTTTGTTTGATGAAGTATAAAAGTGCTATCGCCAGAGTTGCGCCCATCATGTCTGCCACACCATCGTAGACATCCATGGTGCGAGTGGTGGCGTATCCCTGTATCAGCTCGCTCAGTGCCGCCCACACCAAAGCCAAGCCCCATAGTTTAATGGCTGCTTTACCGCTCATGTTAAACAAAATGCCGATGAGATAAAATTGCCCAAAAAACATCACAAAATGAGCTGCTTTATCCAAATGACTGATGTTTGGGGCAGCACCAGAGGTGCGTAAAAAAAGCCCATAACAGGACAATATAAACCACACCAATGCACCAAACCATAACCCTATTAGGGATATTTTCATGCTGTATTCTCTATAAAAGGGGGTGTCATCATAACAAATTTTATGCCAAATTTTTGTGAAAAAATCATGAATTTATCCTATAATATGTCCTTTTATCCACCTGATTTTCATGCAACTTATTCACCTAAATCCCCACAAGCCTACCTCTCTGCCGCCCCATGCTTTAACAATCGGTAATTTTGATGGCGTGCATCTGGGGCATCAAGCGATGCTAAATGCCCTAAAAGAAGATGCGGCACATCAATCACTTGCAACCGCTGTGATGATTTTTGAGCCTCAGCCTAGGGAATTTTTTACGCCAGATAACCCTCCTGCTCGCCTAACCAACTTTAATGAGAAATTATCTCTGCTGCGTAATCATGACATAGATGTTGTCATCAAAGCCCAATTTAACGACAGCTTTCGTCATTTATCTGCTCATGCTTTTGCCGATATTTTGACCACTCTTGGTGCAAAACATTTGGTGCTAGGCGATGATTTTCGGTTTGGGCATGATCGCATGGGCGATAGGGTGTTTTTGCAGGGTTTGGGGTTTAGCGTGGATAGTCTGCCCACCATTGCTCATGATGGCACTCGTATCAGCTCTACCGCCGTTCGTCAGGCGTTGGCACAAGGCGATTTGGCAGGGGCTAAGGCGATGCTAGGGCGAGACTATGCCATGATGGGGCAGGTCATCCATGGCGATAAAATCGGACGCACGCTCCATTTTCCGACCGCTAACGTGGCATTAGACAGACTAAAACCTGCCGTAGAAGGGGTGTTCGGTGCGGAGGTGGTTGCTTATCAAGACGGGCAAATCATGGATTTGTTTGGGCTTGGTGGCGGTATTAAAGGGCTGACACCTCATGGCTTGTTGGGTGCGGTCAATGTTGGCAAACGCCCCAGCGTCAGAGGAGAGGACTATCGCTTGGAGGTACATCTGCCCGAATTCGTCGGGGATATATATGGCGTGACCCTAAACGTGACTTTCATCAAATATTTGCACGGCGAGATTCATTATGCCAGTCTAGATGAGTTAAAAAATGGCATTTGGCAAGATGTACAGACGCTCATCCATTGGCGTCGTTCTCTCTATGAAGAAGCCCGTGTTTGATAAACGAGCACCCTCAAAACCACTTCCTCCAAAACCACGGTGCTAACCCCTAACCCCCTCCAAAAAAATAAGCACCACCAAAAGGCAGTGCTTGTGTTATGGGGTTAGCGATGATGGTTAAGCAGGTTTGTTCGCTTCGTGCAAACGAGCATTGAGCTCATCAATGACCAACGCCCAAACCGCATCCAACTTCCATTCTTCACGAATGAACATTTTTTGTTGCTCATCTAAAAAGGGCGCATCTTTTAGGCTGACCTCTTCATCAAGTTGGTTGTTTTTGATGAAGTTGTCAATGTCACTGTCGCTATTTGGAAGTCCTAGTTGAGCAAATAGGTTATTCATGGTGTATTCGGTTTGTTCTAGCATGGGGTTCTCCTTGGGCTGATGAAAAATTAGATTGATGAAAGATTGGTGAATGGATTTGTTGTCATTTTAACAAAAACACAAGCAACTCATTGTGTGCTTTTATGTGCTTATTTTTATACAAATGTAAATGACGAACTTTGGGGTATTTTGGGTCATCCATCGCTTTATCATTCACAAAAAAGCCATCCAAGAGATATGATGAATGAGGTGTCTAAATGGTTTTTTTTGGTCTTGTGCTTAGACGACATTCACTGTCATGAAGGTAAAAAGCAATTCAAAAGTTGGCTAAATGATTTGTAAATGTTAATAATGCTACAAATGCGAAATATCTCCCATAATACACCCATAAAATAACACCCAATTTAGGGTGTTATTTTATTGTCTAATCGCCAAACCTTATAGCAAATGCGCAATCGCATCACGCTCTTCGGTCAGCTCTTTTAGGGTGATGTTGATACGCTCTTGGCTAAATTCATCAATCTCTAAGCCTTGAACGATGGTGTATTCACCGTTTTCGGTGGTGACAGGGAAGCCAAACATCACGCCTTCTGGAATGCCATACGAGCCATCAGATGGGATACCCATGGTTACCCATTCGCCATTTGTGCCTAGTGCCCAATCACGCATGTGGTCAATGGCAGCGTTGGCAGCAGAAGCGGGTGATGACAAGCCGCGCGCTTCAATGATGGCAGCACCACGTTTGCCCACGGTAGGCAAGAAGACATTGGCGTTCCACTCTTGGTCGTTAATCATGTCTTTGACAGATTCGCCATTGATGGTAGCAAAACGATAGTCAGCGTACATGGTTGGGCTGTGGTTACCCCAAACGGTCAGTTTCTTGATGTCTTTAACGGCTTTGCCAGTTTTTTTCGCCACTTGGGTTAAGGCACGGTTGTGGTCAAGACGGAGCATGGCGGTAAAGTTTTTGGTAGGTAGGTCAGGTGCTGACTTCATGGCGATATAGGCGTTGGTATTGGCAGGGTTGCCGACCACCAATACTTTGACATCACGGCTTGCCACGTCATTTAGGGCTTTGCCTTGAACGGTGAAGATTTTGGCGTTTTCTTGTAGTAGGTCAGCACGCTCCATACCTGGTCCACGTGGACGAGCACCCACAAGCAGGGCATAATCGGCGTCTTTAAATGCCACATTGGGGTCATCGGTGCCAATCACATCCACAAGCAGTGGGAATGCACAGTCATCAAGTTCCATGATAACGCCTTGTAGGGCTTGTTGGGCTTTTTCTACGGGCACTTCTAATAGTTGTAAAATCACAGGTTGGTCTTTGCCAAGCATCTCGCCTGACGCAATGCGAAACAGTAGGCTGTAACCGATTTGACCTGCTGCACCAGTCACAGTAACACGAACGGGTTGTTTACTCATGATTTATCCTTGAAAATAGGGCGTCTCATCACGCCAAAATGGGAATAAAATTTGACCAATTTTGCCGTCTCAACACCATCTGAAAACCCAGCAAAATTACCCTAGTTTAGCATATTTTTTGGGCTGTTGGCAAAGACTTTTTCTGGCAAAAAGCCCAAGAGTGGCGTGATTGGCATTGACCCAATCCTCTGTATTTGGACGTGGCGGGCAGCGGATAAATGCCATAAAAGGGCAGTTTATTAGCCGTTTAATAACTTAGCCTCTGCCAAACCTGCCTCATCGCCAAAGTACAGATAGCCTTGTGCTTCGTCCATCATAAACCTAAGATCGTGCCCTTTATCGTCTTTTAGGTGTAGATGTTCTTGCAATTCAAGACATAAACGCCGAATTTCGGTCTCATGTTGCCCACGTTCTAGGGTGGGCGTGACGATATAAGTGAGTTTGGCGATGTCATCCTCTGTGAGCTGATGATGCTTTTTATCCCAATCTAAAATTCTCTGAGCGATGGTTTTGACCTCATGAAGACTAAATTCATTACCTAATCTGATAAAAAACATAAAAACTCTCTTTCATTACTGTGGCAATTATTATGTATGACGATGACAGCTCTGCTAAGTTGTGTTAAGTTCTGCTAAGAGCGGATAAGCACTCATACTTTTGTATGAATAACACACTTACCAAGAAGGCGAGACTGTCCCCATACGCTGGCTGATCGGCGTGTAATTACCGAGTATCACCCCATAAATGGTGGCATTCTCCATGACGTGCTTGACGTATTCACGTGTCTCTGCATAGGGAATGGCCTCCACATACTGATCAGCACTGATGGTGCCATGTTTGGGCAGCCATTTGCGTGCAGGTGTTGTGCCTGCGTTATAAGCGGCGGTGGCAGGGGCGATTTGACCATTAAAGTCACGAGCCTTATCAGACAGATACCATGTGCCATAGCGAATGTTGGTGTCAGGGTCGCTGGCGTTGCCGCTGCCGCTGCCACCGATTTTACCTGCTATCATCTTGGCGGTATTTGGCATGATTTGCATGAGTCCGCCTGCACCCACCCCTGAGCGAGCATTGGGCTGAAAGCGACTTTCTTGACGAATGATGCCAAACGCCCACGCAGGGTCAATGCCGACACTGCGACTGTGATTGATGATATTATGCTGATAAGGGGTGGGGTGGCTGATGGCGGAGGCACGCATGGGCGAGTTATCTACGGCAAAAATACTGCGGCTATACACGCCCATGTCATGAGCTTTTTTGGCAGCAGCCAGTACCAGATGGTGATCGCCCTCTTTGGTGGCTTTTCGCACCGCCCAGTTCCATTCACGCTGAATGTGCTCCATGCTTGCCCCATTTTCCATGAGTTTAAAGGCACGAGCAAAGTCTGGATGCTGCATGATTCTTGCCATGTCACGTCCGCTGATGTTTGGCATTGCCACGCCGCCGATGTCGCTCGCACTTAGGTTCATGCCGAGCCTATCACGGGCAAGTAGTCCATAATAATCCAGATTTTTGCTTAGGTTTTGGTAGATTTGGCGTGACTGAGCTGTCTTGCCTGTCTGCTCATAGGCACGAGCGAGCCAATATTGCCAAATGTTCTCACTTGCCTTGGTCTTACTCATGGCACCCACGGCATTGATGACATCTGCCCATTGCCCAAAATAGATGGCTGCCTGTGCATAATCCTCAGCTTCTTCAAAGTTAAATGGCTCACCCAAAGATGCTCTGAACCAATTGACCGCCTCGGCATTAAAACCATCATCGGTGTTCATGTTCATGCGTTTGACCGCAATGCTTCGCCACGCATAACGGCGTGCCATGTCAGACAAAAGCTTTTGGTGGCGTGCATTATCAGCATTAATGTCATAATTGAGCTGGGTGCTTGCCTCCCAATATGAGCGGTGAGCAAGCTGACTGATGGCATAGACGTACAGGTATTGATTGACTTCACTGTATGGCATGGCATTAAATTGACCAAAGAACCCATTAGGGTTGGCACGAATGTTGGCAAGTACGCCATAATCAATGGCAAGGTTTAATTGGCGTGCCAAATTGACGATGTCTGCACTCTTATCAAGCGGTGGATTTTTTGAGGACAGCTGGCGACTGTCAATTCGCATCATGCGAATGAGCTGCTCATGACGGTCGGTACGGCTAAGATGGCGGTTGTTGCCCATTTCAAGTGCCAGTTTGTCGCATAGGGATTTGTCAATGCGTGTGTTTAGCCAAACCTGCTCTTTTTGTTCCAAGGCACGAGCATCATTGGCACCATTATAGCCAAGGGCGATGGCACACGCCTCAGAGGCATCGGCATTTTGGATGTTGGTTGCC
>JBHCFR010000166.1:0-3583 GCA_041801945.1 Moraxella sp.
AACTGCCATCTTTGATGTTATAGGCAAAAGTAGAGCCTGTGTAGTCTTCGGAGCGAGTTGTTGGGGGATTGTTGGTGGGTGTGCCATAACAATCGGCAGGATTACGGCTACCACAGTTTGCCATCGCCCAACTCTCATTTTGAATGACAGCAACAGGATTGGCAAAAGCAGGGCTGCCAAATGCCAATACGGATAGGGCGGATAAGGCAAAGAGCGACTTATTCATAACAACACTCCTTTGATGGTCAATGACTAATCGGCGTTGGTCAGTTGTTCAAGCTCGGCAACACAAAGGGCGTTATCGTCACTAGCGGTGGCACAGCGGTTGGGCTGTTTGCTCGCATCAAGCTCGTGGATGGTGTCCCCTTTGATGGCATAAAAGCCAACCGTTTTGCCATTTTGGGTGATGGGCAAATAAGGCTGATACGCCCCTTGATACACGACCGTGCTGCCAAGGCGTGTGTTTTCGGTGATGGTGGTCTGACCATCGGCATTGATACGGATATGCTGTTCACTGGCATTACCGCCAAAGCTAAACAGGGCTTCACCGACAAAGGGCAGCTCTGTCTTGCTGGTCGGCTTGGTGGTCGGATAGTCTGTATGGGCAAGGGCAGGGGTGGTCAGTGCGATGCCGAGTGTAACAATGGAAATGAGTGTTTTCATAAAAACTCCTTGGGTTAAAATGGGGTGCTAAGGTTAGGGGTGTACATTAGCACAACTAGCGACAAAAGGGCTGATAAGCAGGGCAAAAACGTTGTGTCTTAAATTCTCCTGTATTTATCAGCTGATTTGTGGGTTATTGTGGATTATCGGGGAATGTTGGTGGTGCTCTCCATCGTCTCCAAGCGATTGACACGAATCTTGTTGGGGTGGCAGAGAATCTCTACTTCTTTGTTATCAGAAGTGTTCACCAGTACGCCTGCTTTGGTGGCGTCGCTGTTCTTGTCAGCGGAGGTAAACACTGTGTAAGTGGTAGCACCACGAGCATCGTCATTTTGTACTTGTACTGAGTAGTTCATGTATCTGCCCACGCCTTGATAGGGGCTATAGACGGCACTGACGATGTCGCTGTCTAACACCAACTCAGGGCGGTTTGGCTTACCAAAAGAGTAGCGGACGGTGTCGGCGGTCTCGGTGAGCTTGATGACCTTGCCGTTTTTGGTGGTGCATTCAAAGATGGTCTCGGCACTGGCAGCTTGGGCGGTGAGTAACATGCTGGCAGCAATGGCGGATAGGGCGATGATTTTTTTCATTAGAGACTCCTTAGAGGGTGGTAAATCAGATTAAAAAGTAAACAAAATACCGAACAAAATACAGATGTTTTGTATTTTTCTATCATAGCGAAATTTGGCAAATATTTTGATGTATTTTTGTAAATTTATCTTGATGTAATGCTACATACTTGGTAAGTGATGCAAGTGATTTGATGAATGATAAAAGGGCTAAGAAAGGTATTAAGAAATATATAAAGGTATTAAGAAATATATAAAGGTATTAAGAAAGGTGTTATTTGGATTAACATGAAGTTAAGATGATTTGGCAAAATCAATCATGTATTTTTAACACCAATACCCCAAGCTTGGCATATATTGCCAAGCTTGGGGTATTGGTGTTATGGTCTGCTGTTCCAAATGGCTTGGACTCTCCCATACCATTCTTCTGCCTCTTTACGATTGCCAAAATAAACATACCTTTTGGGTTCAATCAGGTCAATGACGGTAAAGGTAAGCTCCCACTTATTGCCGTTGCCAGGACCGACAGAGATGTTTGTGACCTGAGATGAATGAAATATCCGACCACTGTCTTTTTTATGACCAAAAAGATAAAATAATCTTTTATTGGCATCTATGCCAAATAAAGGTATTCGGGTCAACCCTTCTTTTAGTAGAAAGTCAGGATTAAATCCTGTACTGGCAACCTGTTGTTGGTAATCAAGTTTGTATCTTTTATACTTAATGACCTGATAGATGGCATAAATGATAATACCAAGAATAATAAAAAAAGAAAAATCGAACATAAAACATATCCCAAAAATATTAAGTGCTATTTTTGATTATAATCGATTTTTTTTTTTGTCAATCTCAGCTAAAAATTTTTTGTAATTTATTGTTAAGAAATTATTAATCCGCCCACGCCATTTTTAAGATACTGGCGATGACAAAGGGGGCTATCATGATTGCCAAGATACTGCCTGCCCCAAGCATGGCAAGAATGGGCAAGCCGTTTAGACCAGTGGCGTACAGATCCACCGCCCCAGTGGCGAATATCAGAACAGGCAGCTGCATGGGTAGGGCGATGAGTGGCACAAGCACCGCTCCATTTTTGAGCGTCAAAGTCAGTGCACTTGCGATGGCGGAGAGCATGAGTAGCATGGGCGAGCCGACGACGATGGAGACAGCGAGCATGAGCGTGTCACCGACAGGCAGACCGAACAGAGGTATCGCCAAAAAGGACAGCACCGCCACAAAGCCTGCACTAAACAGCCAATGCACCGCCAAACGAGCCGCCGTCCACGCCGCCAAAGAGGAGCCTGACACAATGAGCTGGGCAAGCGTGCCATTGTCAAAATCAGGACGGAACAAATCCTCTGTCCCCATGACCAAAGACAGCAGCACCGCTATCCACACCGCAGAAGAGGCAAGGCGTAATAAGGTGGCAGGCTCTGAACCGATGGCCAAGGGAAACAGCGTCATGATGAGCAAAAACAGCACGAGAGGGTAGAGCCACGCAACTGCCCCTTGTCGTTTGATGTGCCACTCTCTTAGTAGGAGCTGTCTCATAGGGCAAACTCCGTCAAGTCTAGGGTTAGATTAGCGCCTTGCATGGCTTGATGGCTTGTGGCAAGCACCGCTCCACCTGCCTTAGCAAAATCCTGCATTCGCTGTTCTAACTTACCGACCATGGACACATCTAGGGCGGTCAAGGGCTCGTCCAGTAGCCACAAAGGGGCATGGGTGGGCGTCATGACAAACAGGCGTGCCAGTCCGATTCGCCGTTTTTGTCCTGCTGACAGCTGCACGCTAGATGTGTCACCCAATCCATAGAGTCCGACCATGTCAAGGGCGGCATCTATCGTGTCATCGTCTGTCTGGATGTCATATAAAGACAAAAGGAAACTTAAATTTTGTGCCACGGTCAAAGCGGCACTGATGCCAAGTTGGTGAGAGACATAGACGAGCTTGGTTTTGTGGATGGTGCCAGAGAGGGTGGGGAGCAGTCCTGCGATTTGGTTTAGTAGTGTGGTCTTGCCAAGCCCATTTTCACCAACGAGATGACAGACATCCCCTGAGGATAAGGTCAAATTAATCCCATCGCACAGCACAAAATCCCCCCGCCCAACAGCGAGATTTTGAAGGTGTAAGATTGATAAATCCATGTTCACTCGTCTGTTAACTCATCAATGCAAATAAACTGCCATCATATCAAATTTTACCAAAGATTAAAATTGCCACGTTTAAATTGACAAAAGCAAAAAGTCATTTGATCTATCATAAAACCCTTTTTAAACGCCTGATTTTTTGTTATGCTAGCCAATAAGATTTTGGGAAAGTACAATGTTTGAAAAACTTAAAAGCTTCTTTAA
>JBHCFR010000167.1:0-10671 GCA_041801945.1 Moraxella sp.
ATAGACAAATACAGCAATGACAAAGAGCTGTACAAACACAATCCAGCTGTTAAAGTAAGCCACCACCTTTGAGCCAAATAGGTTAATGCCCGTCATGAGAGCGGTCAGACCAATGACCCACACCCAATGATTGACACTGGGGAATAATGCTTCAAGATAAAGTACGGCAAGAATGATGTTGACCATCGGTGAGAGCAGATAGTCAAGCCAGCTTGACCAACCGACCATAAAGCCCATGGAGGGATTGATGGCTTTTTGGGTGTAAGTGTAGGCTGAGCCCGATGAGGGATACGCCCGAATCATGTGTCCATAGCTGATGGAGGTTAGAAGCACCGCCAGCAGAGCGAAAATATAAGAAGTTGGCACATGACCCACACTGTCACGGGAAACCATGCCAAAAGTATCAAGTAGCGTCATCGGCTGAATGTAAGCCAGACCAATGATGATGACGTGCCACAAACCAAGGTTACGCCGCAATTTAGCGGCCTGAGTGGAAGTAGTAACAGGTGTACTCAACGTAGAGTCCTCCAAAAAGCGTGCGTAAACGCAAAACAGAGAAAAGGCGTTGGGGTGCTAATACTGTTATCAAACGTACTTTTGGCAGAAAAAATCTGTTAGCGGGTGTGTTTGAGATTTGATTAAGCTATCAACTCCGAGTTAAATGGTTTATTGTCCAACAAGACAATCTTTACAAATTTTTACAAGGTGTAAAAAACGGCTAATTTTACCCCAAAAAATAAATCATGCCAATCAATTTCTTAAAAAATACACTTAAATTAAACAATATTTTTGTAACATTGATTGATTTTTAATCAAATGATAATATTCTTAAAACAACCGTTTGCTAGGATACCCAAAATAAGGGTTTATTTTCTTGGTAAAATGCTCTGACCATCAAAGTTAAATCTTGGGCAAAGTATAAAATCTCACTAGAACTCCATAAGAGGTCAGAGCTTAATTTGGATGCTCCGACCAGACAAAAATAATCCTGTTAAAAGCTTGGATTGTAGTGATAAGTGATGATGTCATCGCCCAATGGCGCCTCTTGGGTGCTCACACAATGAGGGAACATCTTTTTTAAGATGCCCTCTTTATCGTCCATACAAAGGCGATGAAGTTTTGCAAATGCTTCAATTTTATGTTTTGGGATGTGTAAATTAAAGTTCACCCGTTTGACATTAATCTCTATTCTGATGATAATCTCAACATTTCTTTTGATGTCACTGGTGCAGACATCATCGTCCACAAAAGATATTTTATAATCGCTATAAAAGATGCCCTTAACATGATTTGATGCTATATCAGCGGTTTCTTGACTAAAATCAGTGATGGATTGAAGATTATCTGGCACAAAAGACAGAGAATTGGGAATGTATTTTGATAAAATGGCGTCAGTCTTATTTCTTAGGGACTTTATGCCGCTGTTTGAGAAAAATAAAACGATACTGACCAGCAAAACAGGAAAGACGCTGCCCATCAATGCAATGGAGGCGGAGGTGATTTCTTCTGCCGTTGAATTTTCAATGCCAAGATAAAACATGTACAAGCTAAATAAAGGCAATGAAAATATCAAAAAACCCAAAAATAAAATCACCCATTTTGGCAGAGATAATATTTTTAAATTATTCAGAGCGTCCATCAAAACTCCTTAATCACACCATGAGGATGACCTTTAAAAGAATAATAATGCATCTCATGTGTAGAATGCTGTGTTTTTTGGAAAATGGCATAGGAACACCAGCCCAAAGCCTTCCAATGGACATCAACAAAATCATCGGTTTCTTGATTTATTAAAAATTTGGCAAAGGCAAATGGTAATTTCATCTTATGTATCCAGTCTGCATCGTATTCACTGCAAAACACATCAAGATGATGATAACGTGCCAAGCGATACAAAGACTGAGGTGACCAAGGTCTGCCGACATGAGTGGGATCATCATAATAAGATAAGATGACGTTAAGATTTTGGCGAAAAGGATAGCTAAATAAAGTGGAGCGATCAGAGGGGGCCTCAATAAAAAGATAGCCGCCAACCTTTAAAGTCCTGACCATCTCAGAGAAATAAATGAGTGGGTTTTTTAAATGCTCTATGACGTGCTGGGAGATGGCAAAGTCAAATTATTGATCGCTTTTGACGTCTTTAAATGCGCCATCTAAATCCAAAGACGTGTAGTGGATATTATTTAAATCATCTCTGCTTTGATGTCATAACCAAATAGAGCATAACCTTCATTTAAGGTGGATAATTGCGTTAAAAAATGACCATCACCACAACCAAAATCAGCAATACTGGCATCTTTGGGAAGGCGGCCAATGACTTTTTCTAAAAAACTTGCTTTTTGTCGGACATAACATATCTCTCTCTATAAATAAACGGTGATGATATCAAAAAAATGGGTGTGGCATGAATGATGAATCAAGGCAAATGAGCCAAGCGGTTTTGTATTTTTATCGCTCTAAGCCTTCGCAGTTCATCACCAATATCCCTCCCTTTTAATGAGGGATGAATGTCATGAATGCTAATAGACTGATAAAGGGCGATGATGTCTTTAAAATATTCATCGGAAATGGTTTTGCCGGTCATGATGGCCACGGTGTCTGCCAATTGCAATAAAACCGTCATGTCTTTTTGGGCTTTGGTATCCTCGATTAAGGTGACGAGGGCATCGGCAGAGATGTCATCAATGTTTACAAAATCAGTCAGATGCTTTGATAATAATTGGGTAAACTGCATCATCATCTTTGGGGTCAATAATCGCTCACAGATGTTTTTTATTTGATCCATCTCTTCTAATAAGCCACTGACCAATAACGCAAATTGAAGGTGAGAGGGTTTGTCGTGGGCTTTTTTTAATAAATGAAAGGTGTTTTGGCGTATGGTGTCATTTCGCCAAGCAGCAGCCAATTCTGGCAAAATATGGGGCAAAATGTTAAGCTCAAAGAGTATCTTAAAAAAGGCAAAACCATCTTTTTCGTTCAGTGCTTTTTGACACTCTATCCAAATGCGTTCTCGGCTAAGGTAAGACAGCTCGCCACGCTCGGCAATGCTTTGCATGAGAGCCATGGTGTCAGGGGCAACAGTAAAGCCGAGTTCATAAAACCGTGCATAAAACCGTGCTACTCGCAGCACCCTCAAAGGATCTTCGCTAAACGCACCAGAGACGTGACGCAAGCATCGGTTATCTAGGTCACGGCGTCCGCCATAGGGGTCTATCACCCCTCCTGTGGGTGTGTCATCAAAAAGACCAAGCACGGGCACGGCTAGGGCATTGATGGTCAAATCTCGTCTTGCCAAATCATCTTGTAAGCTTACGCCGTCGGTGGTTACGCTAAATCCCTGATAGCCTTGACCACTTTTGCGTTCTGTGCGAGCCAAGGCGTATTCTTGGTGTGTGTGGGGGTGCAAAAACACCGGAAAATCCGCCCCAACTTGCGTAAAACCCTGACTAAGCAGGTCATTAGGGTGTGCACCCACGACCACAAAATCTCTATCATGGACAGGACGTCCTAACAGAGCATCTCTGACCGCACCACCTACCAAGTAGACTTTCATTGTCTTTATCCAAATTTATTTGTGTCATTGTAGCCTAAATTTAGACACAAAAAAAGCACTCCGACGAGTGCTTTTAAGAAACTAAGTCACATCATATAAACCATACCAAACCATGCTAAGCCATGTCTTGGGCGTCCGAGACGCTAAGTGCTGTCATGTTGACGATACGACGTGCGGTCGCCGATGGGGTTAGAATGTGGACAGGCTTGTCTGCACCAAGCAGGATAGGACCTAGGGCAGCCGAACCTGTTGCGGTTTTGAGTAGGTTAAAGGCAATGTTGGCAGCATCCAAGGTTGGCATGATGAGCAGATTCGCTGAGCCTTTTAGGGTGCTAAATGGGAAGTTGTATTCACGAAGCTCCACATCCAGTGCTGCATCACCATGCATTTCACCATCAAATTCAAAATCCACGTTCATTTGCGTTAAGATGTCATGCACTTTACGCATCTTGACAGCAGATTCACGATCGGAGGTGCCAAAGTTGGAGTGCGAGAGTAGGGCGACACGCGGCGTGATGCCAAAACGGCGTACGGCCTGTACGGCAAGCACGGTCATCTCGGCAAGCTCTTCGGCACTGGGATCTTCGTTGATGTAAGTGTCGGCGATGAATAGGTTGCGGTTTTGCATGAGCACCGCACTCATGGCATAGTAGTTGGATACACCAGCACGCTTATCAATGATGCGACGCAAATAATTCAAGTGCAAATGATAGTAGCCGAATGTACCACAAATCATGCCATCAGCATCACCGAGTTCCACCATCAGAGCACCGTGCAAGGTGGTCTTACGACGAACATCACGACGAGCCAGTTCTAGACTCACGCCATCACGTTGTACACTTTTATAGTAATGCTGATAGTAAATCTCGTTTTTGGGGTTGGTGTGAGGATCAATGATGGTGATGTTTTGACCATCCACCAAGCGTAATCCCAAGGCTTTGATTTCTTGATTGATAACCTGGTGACGACCGAGCAAAATAGGCTTGGCAATCTCTTCGTCCACCACCACTTGCACAGCACGCAGCACTTGGGTGTATTCCCCTTCGGCAAAGACAATGCGTTTGGGGTCTTTTTTCGCCTTATTGAAGATGGGCTTCATGGCAAGTGCGGTGTTATAGACGAATTCAGAGAGTTTTTGGCGATAGGCAGCAAAATCGGCGATGGGTAAGGTTGCCACGCCTGTATCCATGGCAGCTTTGGCGACAGCAGGTGCGATTTCCAAAATCAGATTGGGTTCAAGTGGACCAGGTATGAGATATTCCCGACCAAAAGATTTGCGGGTTTCGTCTTTTTGGCTGTCGGTTGAGGGGGTGGCCTCGGTATGTGCCATGGCAGCGATGGCATAGACGCAAGCAAGCTTCATTTCTTCATTGACGACAGTCGCCCCAACGTCCAACGCCCCTCGGAAAATGTAGGGGAAGCATAAAGCGTTATTGACTTGGTTGGGGTAGTCCGAACGACCTGTCGCCATGATGATGTCAGAGCGTACCGCATGAGCGAGCTCTGGCATGATTTCTGGGGTGGGGTTAGCCAGAGCAAAGATGATGGGGTCTTTTGCCATGCTTCTCACCATGTCTTGGGTGAGTACGCCCGGCCCTGACAGACCTAAAAAGACATCGGCATTGACCATCACCTCTGCCAGTGTGGTTTTATCCGTATCACGAGCAAAACGGGCTTTGGATTCGTCTAGGCGATCACGAGAGGTGCTGATGACGCCTTTTGAGTCTAGTACGTAGATGTTCTCTTTTTTGACACCCAAAGCGACCGCCAAATCAAGACAGCTGATGGCTGCTGCCCCTGCTCCTGAGCAGACTAGGGTAATCTCTGCAATGTTCTTACCATTTAACTGCAAGGCATTTAATAAAGCGGCTGCCGAGATGATCGCTGTGCCGTGTTGGTCATCATGAAACACGGGAATGTTCATGCGTTCACGCAGCTCACGCTCAATTTTAAAGCACTCTGGGGCTTTGATGTCTTCTAGGTTAATGCCGCCAAAAGTGGGTTCTAGGCTGGCGACGGTCTCAATGAACTTATCAGGGTCCGTCTCATCAATCTCAATGTCAAACACATCAATCCCAGCGAACTTCTTAAAAAGCACGCCTTTACCTTCCATGACAGGCTTACTGGCTAAGGCACCAATATTACCCAAGCCAAGTACAGCCGTGCCATTGGTGATGACACCGACCAGATTTGAACGGGCGGTGTATTTGGCGGCAAGTTTGGGGTCTTTTTCAATTTCTAGGCAGGGCACCGCAACGCCAGGTGAGTAGGCTAGGGCAAGGTCACGTTGGTTGGCGATTTGCTTGGTGGGGGTGACGGAGATTTTGCCGGGTTTGGGGTGTTCGTGGTAGTGCAGTGCGTTTTGTTCAAATTGTAAACGCTGTGCATCAACTTCCGAAGCAAAAGCGGTATCCTGAGTTTTATCCTGTGCAGGAACGTTTTGGTGTGCCATGTATTTTCCTTGGGGTGAAAATGATGAAAATTGGGTTATTTTAACATGAATTTGGGGGTGGTGCTAGAATTTGTTAAAAGACGGCTTGGCGAATGCCTTATAAAAAATACCGCTCAATCATGTTGGCGGTATTTACGTGGGATTGGATTTGGCTCGACTTTAAGACGGTAAAGCCTGTTTTTTTGCCATGTTGATATTAATTATCATCATCACAATGACAATGCCAAGACCAATCAAATCTGTGATGGTCTCAGGGACGATGAGGCAAAACGCCCCAATGGCTGTCACCACTCTTGCCCAAAGTGGCATGACCGCTTTAAAATATCCTTCCACAGCCGCTGATAGGGCAAGCACGCCGACAATAGAAGTGGCGGCAACGGTAGCAATAACATGCCAAGCGGGCATGGCGAACTCTTTGGCGGTAACCGCCACATCAGTCACATCAATCATCATCATGTTGGGGTTATAGACAAACATGAATGGCACAATAAAACCTGCCAATGCCAGCTTTAATGACTACCAGCCTGATTTCATGGGGTCGCCCCCAGAAATACCAGCCCCTGCAAAGGCAGCAAGAGCCACAGGAGGCGTGATGTTGGCAAAAATTCCAAAATAAAACACAAACATATGTGCTACCAGAATCGGCACATCAAAGGTTGCCAAAGCAGGTGCTGCCATGGTGGCGGTGATGATGTAGGCAGGAATAGAGGGCAGTCCCATGCCAAGCACCATTGAGGCGATCATCGTGAGCAGTAAGGTTAAAAATAGTGAGCCTGCACCAAGGGTGACAATAGATGAAGTCATGACCGTACCAAAGCTGGTCAAGTTCACCACACCGATGACCACGCCCACCACTGCACACGCTGCCATCACAGAAAGTGACTGTTTGGCACCATCTTCAAGTGCCGCCAAGATGTCTTTAAAGCCCATGCGAGTCTCAGGACGTAACCAGCTCACCACGATGGTCGCCCCAATGGTATAGGCGGCAGCATAGCCGATGGGTATGTTTTTGGCAAGCAATACCACCAAGAACACAATCGGCAGTAACATGTGTCCGCGTGCTTTTAGGACTTCTTTGACACGAGGTAAATCTGCTTTGGCAATGCCGCGTAAATTCAACTTACCTGCCCTAAAATGCACCTGTGCAATCACGCCCAAATAATACAATAACGCAGGTAAAAGGGCTGACATGGCGATGGTGCTGTATTTAACGCCTGTGGTTTCCGCCATGATGAAGGCGGCTGCTCCCATGATGGGAGGGAGAATCTGACCGCCGACAGAAGCACTCGCCTCCACTGCACCAGCAAACTCTTTACTATAACCCACTCGCTTCATTAGGGGAATGGTAAAAGCCCCCGTTCCTACAACGTTAGCGACAGCTGCACCATTAATACTCCCCATAAAGCCACTTGAAATGACGGCAACTTTGGCAGGACCACCTTGTTTATGACCTGCCAGAGCAAGTGCCAAATCATTAAACAGCTGACCCATGCCTGAGCGTGCCAAAAATGACCCAAACAAAATAAATAAGAAGATGAAAGTGACAGATGCACCGATGGCAGTGGAATACAGCCCTTCGGTTTTTAGGTAGAGTTGTCCAAAAATATCACCAAAATCATAAGGACGTGTCAAAAGACGATCAGGCATGAAATCCATGTGGCTGATGAAGGGATAGGCTAAAAAAACCAAGGCAAAAATCGGCAATATCCACCCTGTGATTCGCCTTGCCATCTCCATGACCACCACCACAGTGATGATGGCAAAGATGACATCCAATTGATTGGGAATGCCCCCTCTTACGGTGACAATCTCTTGGTACTGCCATATCAGATATCCTGCACCAGATAGAGCTAGACCTGCCCAAATCCAATCATACCAAGCCACTTTTTGGCGGCTTGATTTTTTGGCGGGAGGATAAATCAAAAAAATAAGTGCCGCCCCTACTGCCACATGGATAGAACGCTGAACAATCTCGGGCATAGGGTTGAATGTGATGTATAAATGAAATAGCGAATATAAGATGGCGATGCCTGCAATTACATAACGCACCCATTGATTTTGGGGGTTTCTGGTAACAGACTCTCGGTCAAACTTTTCTAAAATTTCTTGGGCTTTGCTTTCAGACACAGGGGCGTCATCAGCATGAGGGATATTTGTCATGTCATTCTCTTTATTATGGTTGTTAAGTTGCTCAATCATCAAATAAACAGACATCTGTCAGATAAAAACGCCAGAAACTTAGCTTGATTGGGCGAATTTGTACTTCGCTGTGATTGGGTACGGTTTTGTAAACAGACAAAACTTGATTGCCAGCGAGAATCTCGCCTTGCATGTTGGCAGACACCACCCAATCAAGCCTAGGCAAAGGCTGATTGATAAGTTGTCCGACATACCCTAGGGGGGCATCGGTGGGCTGACCCATGCTAGGCACACCCGCCCCAAAAGTTTGGGTATAAGTCTTGGTTAAGATGAGTGTATCGTCTTTTAATTCATAAACTTCCTGCCAATACTGTTTTTCTACCGAATGCCTCCATTTTAAAACAAACTGGTTGGGTAGAATGCAGTTTACGTATGTATCACCGTATTTTGTGGGATTAGGCAGGGTAAGCATGACCACTGTTTTTTTGAGGAAAAAAGCACAAATGAGACAAAGAGCAACCATAGCCATGATAGACATGACTATGGTTTTTCTGGGGTTTTGTTGATGAATCAAAAATGATGTCATCACAGAGAAGTTATTTTTTCTCTTCGGTGGTGGTCTCTGTCTGAGCTTGGGCATCAGCAGCAGGTTCACTGGCACCTGTGGCACCCACTTCATCATAATAGCGTTTTGCACCTGCATGAAGAGGTGCAACCAAACCCTTCTGAGCGTTAGCTAGATTGATGTCTTTTGCTGCTTGGTGAGCATTTTGCAGGGCAGGCAAATTCTCAAACAGGGATTTGGTCAGAAGATAAACGTCATTTTCACTCAAATCGCTACGTACCACCAATGCATTTAGAATGGCTGCGGTTGGAATATCTTCGGTGTTGCTATAAGTACCTTTGGGGATATTCATGGGGATAAAATAGGTTTTGGTGGTGGCGATTTGGGCTAATTTATCGGCAGGCACAGACACCATTTGCAGTTTAAAGCCTTGCTCTAATTCCATCAAAGAAGAGTTTGGCAGTCCACTGGTTAGGAACGCGGCGTCTAATTTACCTGATTTTAGACCGTCGGCGGCTTCGGCATAACCCAAATAATCCACCTTAACATCATTATAAGTGATGCCAAAGCCTTCTAGTAAGGCACGTGTGGCGACTTCCACGCCAGAGCCCTGTGCCCCAACGGCGATGCGTTTACCACGTAAATCCTCAATGCTCTTAATGCCTGAGGCTTGCGAGGCGACGATTTGAACATAGTTGGGATATAGACTTGCCACTTGTGAGATGCCAGTAAGTGGTGCTTTAAAGTTACCTGTACCACTAATAGCCTCATTTAGGGCGTCACTCATGACAAAAGCCATTTCTAGTTTTTTCTGGTCAAGTAGGTTTAGATTCTCAACCGATGCACCAGTGGTTTGCGTCTTAGCATTAACACCGTATTTGGCGGCATAACCCTCAGACAGCGAGGTGCCGATGATGTTATAGGGACCAGAAGCACCACCTGTACCGATGGTGACGAACTTGGTTTCCAGTTTGTCGCTGGCACCAGCGGTAGATTGGGTGCTGTCTGCGGCTTTATCGGCAGATTTGTCGCCGCCACAGGCAGTTAATAGAACAGAGCCGCCAATAAGGCAGGCAAGGGCAAGATGATTTAGCTTCATGATAGGCTCCTTAATCAGAGGTTTAATAGTGAGGTGTCTTACTTAAATGTACCTTAGGAGTATTTCTATGTCATCATCTAGAAATATAAAGTTGCTATACGATACAATATTTTTTCATTTTTTACAATTAGTACGGTAAATTTTATCGTGAGACGGTCCTTATGTCAGGTGGTTCTCATGCATGGCAGTACCCAACCAAAGCCATCCATCAAGACTGACGCACAAACCATCCTGTAAAATACAGTCCAATACTTAAATCACGCCAACTGACTTAGTTGGCATAATGATTTTTAAGAGAATAAGCACTCATATTGATAGTCAATCTTTTATGGTCATGCTCTCATTCTCCTAAGCTTTTGGTGAAAAATCCATCATATATCACACTTTCTATAAAACTATTAATCTAAACATAAGATATATGTTAATTTTGCTAAATTATTTTTAATTTTAATCATTGACCAACACAAAGTGATTTATTTCATAATTTTCTTAAAATTATAATTAATATCAGTATCTTAGATTAATATAGATTGGGGTGTATGCTATGATTTTATGTGTCAGTAAAAGCCATGATGGCTTGATTTTTACGTTTTTAAAAAATAATGACAATAGCATGAAAATTATGTATATTTTTAGTTGCAAAATGTCTTTTTTTTGATATGATAGTTAAAGTTTTACGAAACAATCGTTCTAGAATGATGGGTAAAACGAAACCAAATTGGATCATGCTCAATAAAAATCAACAGGATTGAATAAAAATGGTTGTTTTTATGGGTTGCTTAAAGTCAAATCGGAGAGATTAATGAGAATTTTTAAATACGGTGCCATCACCTTATCTGTCCTTGCTCTAACTGCCTGTGGTG
>JBHCFR010000168.1:0-2952 GCA_041801945.1 Moraxella sp.
GCTGATGATGTTAAATTTAACAGTGTCGCATCCAACAATATAACAGTTAATCAAGGTGGCAAGCTAACTATTGGTTCAAACTCCACAGTAGATATGGGAGGTAACAAGATTACTAACGTTGCAGAGGGCGTTGCTGATAGTGATGTGGTGACAGTAAGTCAACTAAAAGCAGCAGCCATTGGAGGTAATACTGCTATTCTCAACGATATGAACAATCGCATTGATGATGTAGAAGATGAGTCCAATGCAGGCGTCTCATCAGCAATGGCGATGGCAGCTTTGCCACAGGCTTATATTCCTGGTAAATCCATGCTGACAGGCGGTATGGCAACCTACAACGGAGAGGGTGCGGTTGCGGTTGGCTTCTCCAAACTGTCTGATAACGGTCGTTGGGTGCTAAAAATGTCTGGCTCTGCTGATACCCAAGGCAATGCTGGTGCAGCAGTGGGTGCAGGTTTCCATTTCTGATATTGGGCTTCTGATATTAGGCGATCATCTTACACTCATGAAAATGGGTGTAAGATTTAAGCAATTTCATTTCAATTTTAAGGAATATTATGAAAGCATTAACTTTAAGTGCGACCATGCTTGCAGTACTTGCCATGACAGGCTGTATGGGCACAAAACAGCTAAGCTCAAACATCTCAGAGCATGGCACCATTGATAATACAGATGATGTTGTATTTCCAGAGTTAGATAAAGCATGGCAAAAAGATGGGTTATTCCCAAACAGAGAAAACCTCTCTAAGATTCGCCCAGGTGTTAGCAAAGATGAGCTCTATCAGCTCATCGGTCGCCCTCATTTTAGTGAAGCCAATCGTGCACGAGAATGGGATTACATCATGAAGTTTTATCAAGCCGATGATTCGGTCAAGATTTGTCAATACAAGGTTATCTTTGATGATAAATTCAAGGGGCAAGAGTTTTATTGGATGCCAGCCGAGTGTGCCAATGAGGTTGGTGGCTCTCAGGCGGCAACGGTGGTGCCACTGGTGACCCAAGCACCCATCGTTAAGGAGAAAATCAATCTCCAAGCAGATGCTTTGTTTAAATTTGACAAGTGGCAATTGACAGACATGCTACCAGCAGGGCGTCATAAACTTGATGAGTTGGCCGCACAGCTGATTGAATGGGACTCACAGGGAGATAGCCGTGTGAGCGTGACAGGGCATACTGACCGTTATGGTGATGATTTATACAACATGAATCTTTCCATGTTACGTGCCCAAACGGTGCGTCAATACCTTATCAATAAAGGCGTATCCCCAAGTACGCTAACCGCCCAAGGTGCAGGAGAAACCCAGCCTTTACCAAATGTCGTTTGCAGTACGAATATGCCAAAAGCTGATCAGATTAACTGCCTACAACCCAACCGCCGTGTAGAAGTGGATGTTACGGTTTACGCTCCCTAAGAGAGCTAAGCTCATCGCTAATCATGGATAATGATATATGTCTTATCATTATCCATGGTAAAATCTAACGAGCCAACATCAAAAATCCCACGTATGATGACGTGGGATTTTTGATGTAAACTCTATAGCATCTTATTTTCTATTTCTGGCTGCCTCGTAGATGGCTTGATTCTCAGGCAGTAGTTTTTCCATGGCTTGAATACGACTGCTGTTATTGGGGTGTGTGGAGAGAATGCTGCCTAGCTTGCTGCCACCACCAGATTTGGCACTCATTTTTTTCCAAACATTAATCGCGTCAGCAGGGTTATAGCCTGCCATCGCCATCAATTTCATACCAGTAGCATCTGCCTCATATTCATGATGGCGAGAATAAGGCTTGTCCAGTCCGTATCGTTGAAGGATGTCCGCCCCCAAGCCAACCGCATCGGCACTATAGCCCGTATTGGCTTGCACAGCAGCGGCACCGAGCTGAACCGCAAGACCAGACAGGACACTGGCTCCCATCTGTTTCTTGCTATGTTCTTGCAGTGCATGACCCATCTCATGCCCCACGATGGCGGCAATCTCACTTTCGGTCAAGGCATAATTCTCAGCAAGTGCGGTATAAAATGCCATCTTCCCTCCTGGCATCGCCCATGCATTCTCAGTAGTGTCTCTGATGACGGTCATTTGCCAATCAAATTTGACGCCTGTGTTATTAAGAGCGTCAGCGTGTGGTCTAAGACGATTAAAAGCACGCTGAACGGTCTTAGCGGTGTTTGAGGTGGTGTCAATTTTTGATTTATTGAGAATTTGTTGATACTGCGAGGTTGCCTGCGCATTTAGGGTTTTTGAGTCCATGCCCGTCATATCGGCGACCGTAGTACAGCCTGACAAAGTCAAGGCGGCGGTTAGTAGGGCAATGCTGAATTTTTTCATCATAAAAGTCCTTATGCTGATTGAGGTTCTTTGTCAAGATGATGGTTGATGAGTTGCATCAATCTGCCCAACTTGCCAAATGACGCCAAAAATAAAAATGATGATGCTAATAATTGCTGAATGTTGTTTGATTGAATCTAAGTGACACACCTAAGAGGGATTGTTATAAATATCACGAGTTTGCGATAACATTACTTAAAATGATAATGCTACAATATCACGCAATACTATGATGACATAAATCATCTTAGCATTTTTGATCACCAAAAACAATCGTCATATTAAGTTTGTTACGGTGCTTAACAATTCATAACATTAATATACGTTAATACACTTTTTGACCAAAAAGTCATTCTAAGTGCCGTGCTTGGAGTTTATCGTCAAAACGTTATAAAAATGCCAATCAATCTAGCACGAATGGCACACGAATGTTCTGACTTGACTCGTGTATGAGCATGAATCAGTAGTCTGGCAAGTAATAAAAAATGCTTGAATATTTGGGGTAAGTTGTTTAATATAATAGTCATCAAATTGTATAGTGTTACATTCATTCAGAGAGGTAAGCCATGTGCTGTAAGATTGACCTAAACTCACAAGCCGAAGCCGCCCATTTTCTAGGTAA
>JBHCFR010000169.1:0-3051 GCA_041801945.1 Moraxella sp.
CAAAAGTCAGGTTTTTGTAGACCGAAAGTTATTAGCCAAAGACTTTCATGCGCTGCGCCACAGGCGCGAAAGTTTTTTCGCCAGCCGGTGCGACAATACCACCGAACACCAGTTGTGCGGTTAGCTGCCAGTTGTCAGGAATGCTCCATTCGCTTGCCACGAAGTCATTAATGAGTGGGTTGTAGTGTTGCAAGCTAGCACCGACATTTTCGCTGGCTAAGGCAGTCCAGATGGCGTATTGGTGCATGGCACTGGTGTGATGTGACCAAATGGGGAAGTTGTCAGCATAGAGTGCAAACTGTTCTTGTAGACCTTTGACCACGTTTGTATCTTCAAAAAATAGCACCGTCCCTGCACCTGCCTTGAACGTACCTAGCTTAGCTTCGGTGGGGGCAAAGTTGTCAGCAGGCACAATCTTGCGTAAGATTTCAATGGTGGCATCCCAGAGTTTCTCATGCTCTTCCCCATGTAAAACCACGATGCGTGTAGACTGTGAATTAAAGGATGAGGGCGTATGCAGTAGGGCGTGTTCTACGATTTGGTCAATCTGTACGCTGGTCAGAGGAGTGTTTTTGTCTAGGGCATAAATAGAGCGGCGACGCTCAGCCATGGCTTGAAAAAGTTGAGCAGACATAAGTAATCCTTATATAAAGTGAATGAAAAAATCATCAAAGATGAGCGTATTATAAATTAAAAAAATAGGAAAACAATAGCGGCTTTGTAAAAGGTTTGTTTCCTATTAAGAAAAGATTTATAATACGCTTTTTGCATGGGTTGATGATGGACACACTCACCAGTATTAAAGCCTTTCATCAGGTAGTGATGACAGGCAGTTTTACCAAGGCCGCCCGCCATCTAAATATGTCAGTGGCGATGACCAGCAAACACGTCTCTCATCTTGAACGAATGCTAGGCACGAAACTCTTGCACCGCAATAGTCGCAACCTACATCTGACCGATGCAGGCGAGCGTTATCATCGTGAATCGTTGTATGCATTAGAGCTTTTGGAGAGTGCCAAAGAGGTCGCCCAAGGTGCCACCAACCATGTACAAGGCACGCTAAAAATCACCATGCCTCGCTGGTTTGCCAATCCTAAGATGGCAGCTTATTTGGCAGAGTTTGCCAAACGATACCCTGATGTGGTGCTCAATCTGTCCTTGTCAAATCAGTTGGTGGATCTGGTGACAGATGGCTTTGATTTGGCGTTACGTTTGACTCACGAGCCCAAACCATCTTTGATCATGCGTCCACTTGGCGTGGTGGATTTTTATTTGGTGGCAAGCCCTGATTACCTTGCCGATCATGGTACGCCACGCACCCCTGACGAGCTTGCCAATCATCGCATCATTTTGCCCACTTATAACAAGACCTATCGGGCCCACATCACGCATCGCACCACCAAAGAGTCCCATCCCATATCACCCAAAACGGTGATGATGTCAGATGACACGCCTATGAATGCTGAGCTGATTCGCCAAAGCGTCGGCATTGGGCATGCACCAAGTTGGCTCGTAGAGAAGGATTTGGCACAGGGACGATTGGTGCGACTACTCTGCGACTATGATTTCTTGGCAGTCACACTTTATGCCGTCTATGTGGACAGGGCGTTTTTGAGTGCCAAGGTCAGGGTGTTTATTGACTTTATGGTGGAGAAGTTGGCAAATGAGGCTTAGAAATAAAACCAAAAACGAGCAAGGGATTGGCTGCTTAATTCATGCCCTATTATAAGTTTATTTTAACAACCAAAGTATCGCAACAGGCAACCAAACAGCAGTAACCAAGCCATTAATCGCCAAACCAAAGGCGGCGTATCGTCCTGCGGTAGGGCTGATGCTCCACGCCTCCACCGTGCCAATGGCGTGAGCGACCAACCCAAGTGCCAGCCCTTTTGCTCTGTCATCTGTGACACCCCTAAATAACACACGGCAGACACCAGCACCCAAAATCCCCGACACGATGATGATGAGATTCGCCATCACCAGAGGGGCGTCAATGATTTGGGCGACCGACAGCCCCACAGGCGTGGTGACAGAACGTGTGGCAAAGGCGAGCATGGTGTCCATGTTCAGGGCAAATAAGTACGCAAGCAGCATGGGGATCATCGCCCCAAGCAGGCTTGCCAGCACCACAATAATGCAGAGCCTCTTAACAGGCAGCCCCTTAAAATCCATGCCTGCAAGTGGCACAGCAAGCAGCACGGTGCTGTATCCTAGTAGGCGATCAAAGATGGGTTTGGCGTTGGCATAATAGATGTCGTAAGGAAGCCTGATGATGAGCAAAATGATGAGTGTCAAAACGATGGCGATGATGATCATCGGTATGCCACGAAAATATTTACTGACATAACGCAGGACGTATTTTGCCCCGACATGAGCGATGAGCGTTACCACAAAGGCGATGACAATGGTGCTGCCATCAAGTGTGATGTCAGACATGACTGCTCTCCCCATGCTCTTTCTTATCGTTGGTGTCTTTTAGCCAATGTGCTGACAATTTGGCAAATGCCCAAAGCGGAATGACGGTGCTGATGATGATGACCGCAGAAACTGCCATCAAATCCGCCCCAAGCCCAAACAGCAAAACCCCTGCACCTGCCGATACAGGCAAAAAAGCAAATCCGCTATCCACCAGTAGCACGCTCGACGATGACGATAACCACTGTGGCAGACCACCTTTTATGAGTCGTACCCCCATCAAGACAGCAAACAGTGCCACCAGACCAACAATATTGGTCGCAGTGGGCATTCCCAAAGCGGTACATACCATCAGGGCAAGCTCACGCACGCCAACGATGAGGGCAATGGTGGCGAGCATGCCCCACCAAAATGTCGCAGAGTGGTAAGCGGGTTTCATGATGATGTCCTTAGTGAGTGAGATGAATGATTGCTGATGGTACTCTTAGGTATTTGGGGCGACAAATACTAAGTGAGTCCAAAGCGGCACTTATTGTATGGTCATTGGATTGCAAAACAATACGGCACTGCCAACCCCCTTATGTACTATTTGCACACTGACGATCGTTGCCCCTTAGTCTTGTTTTGAATCAAAAA
>JBHCFR010000170.1:0-4308 GCA_041801945.1 Moraxella sp.
AAGGTATAGCCTACCGCTAATTTGGCGGCGACTTTGGCAATGGGGAAACCTGTTGCCTTACTTGCTAATGCAGATGAACGGCTGACACGGGGATTCATCTCAATCACCACCATGCGTCCATCTTTTGGATTGATACCAAATTGAACGTTTGAACCGCCTGTTTCTACCCCAATTTCACGCAGCACGGCGATAGACGCATTACGCATGAGTTGATATTCTTTATCGGTCAAAGTCTGTGCAGGGGCAACGGTGATAGAATCGCCTGTGTGTACGCCCATGGGGTCAAAGTTTTCAATAGAACAGACGATGATACAGTTGTCGTTTTTATCACGCACCACTTCCATCTCGTATTCTTTCCAACCGATTAAGCTCTCATCAATGAGTAGTTGGTGGGTTGGTGATAAATCAAAACCACGCTCACAAATTTCTAAAAATTCTTCACGGTTATAGGCAATGCCGCCGCCACTACCACCCATGGTAAATGATGGACGAATAATGACAGGGAAACCAAAACGAGATTGAATCTCTAAGGCTTGTTCCATCGTCTCGGCAACACTTGCTCTTGGACATTCTAAGCCGATTTTACGCATGGCTTCGTCAAAGAGTTTACGGTCTTCGGCTTTTTCAATGGCTTCTTTGGTTGCGCCAATGAGCTCAACGCCATATTTGGCTAATACGCCGTGTTCATCTAAGGCTAAGGCACAGTTTAAAGCGGTTTGTCCGCCCATGGTGGGTAATACGGCATCTGGGCGTTCTTTTTCAATGATTTTTGCCACCGTTTGCCAAGTAATGGGCTCAATATAGGTAGCATCTGCCATGGATGGATCAGTCATGATGGTGGCTGGGTTGGAGTTCACCAAAATAACTCGGTAGCCTTCTTCACGCAGGGCTTTACAGGCTTGCGCCCCTGAATAGTCAAACTCACAGGCTTGACCGATGACAATTGGTCCTGCGCCGATGATTAAGATGGATTGTATGTCGGTACGTTTTGGCATGGTTTCTCTCTTTTAGTTTATTTTAATGGTAGATTTGGTTAGGGGGATAAAAAATTGTCTGAATATTTGCCTTGCTTAATCTCTTGCCAAAAAGGTTTGTGGCAATCATCTATCAGGCTTTGTTGATAAACAGACATTGGATTGATGACGCTATGTGTATGATTAGATAGCGATTCATAAGGCATGTTCAGCACGGATAACCCCATTAAATCCGCAAGATGGTACAATTCATCTCTCTCAATCAACGCATCTGCATCATTATCCATAAAGGAATAAGTAGGGTACGCTTGTTCGCTAAATGCTTCTGTTTGCCCAAAAGCCAATTTGGTTTTTTTCAGTTTCTACACCCGTTTTAAAATACTCTTCTAATACATCAGCATGCTTTGCTAATAACTCCATATGCTGTTCGGCATAATTAAAATACGTCACTCGTTTAGGGTCGCCAAGATAAGCCAGATCACGCTTAAAATCATCAGGCGTGACTTGATTAAAATAATGGCGAATGCCTTCTTGTAGGGATTTTTGATAAGTTTTTTTATTTAATTCATGAGTGATACATTGGGTAATTTTTGGTGACAACACCTGATAGACTTTTATTTCTTCTAGGGGTAAGGCACTAATATCATCAACATCTTGATAAGCATAGCCTTGCGCCAAATACAACAGATTCATTCGTAGCATGACACTGGTAGGCAAAGATTGCTCTACCGCTTGATACAGCTGCTCGGTTTGTTGCTTAGTGGGGGTCATCTTGGCATAAGCACTGATTGCCGCACACGATAATAATGCAAGGGCTAATTTTTTAAACATAATCATTCCTATAAATTGGTTTTAAACCGTCATTCCATGCAAACAATGTTCATACGTCCAACGAACAATTTTTTCATCATTATTGCTTTCATAAAATTCTGATAATAATGCATGCCATACCTCAAGCTGAGTTTCATTGATATTTAATACGCCACAGCCTGCCATAATCAGCTGATAATTAGCACAAATAATCGCCGTGCGTTTATTACCGTCCCAAAATAACTGACCTCTCATCATATAATACATGGTTTTTAAAATACGATGAGTATTTGATATTGGCATTGTTTTAAAATCATTTAATATCTTTTCCACTTCATATTGAATGGGAATATCAGGCACAAAACTCACGCCGCTAATACCGACATTACCTGTTCGCAATTCTCCCCAAGCAAGGCTTTCATTATAAGCAACAAAACCATTAACTTTGCAAGCAAATGTTAAATCAAATGCCACATCTGATGATAAAATAAATTGCCAAGCATTTTTTAGATTAAGCACCACTTGAATATCATGCGTGGAAATACCGCTCACACTCATGCCGTCAATAATCGTTTTGGTTTGTGGAAAAGTGGTATTGACATTTTCTAGGCGTGAAATACTATGAATGACTTCCACAATATTTTTGCGAGCCAAAAAACGATTTTGTTCAAGCGTGAGATTAAATTTATCAACCAACATCACTATTTATCACTTTAAAGCAATCAGTTTAAGGCACATAAAACTCCCCACGCCCCACTGCTATCACATTACCACCCACAAAGATATTTTGATTTTCATCCACTTCTAAGCTTAAACGGTTGGGTCGCCCCATGTCATCGCCTTGATGAATGGTTTTGGTGATTGGGTAGTGGTTTTGGCTGATAAAATACGCCCCCAAATTGGCACATGCCGAACCCGTGCCACTATCTTGCAGCACCGCCCCATTTTGAACAAAGAAAAATCGCACAAAAACAATGTCGCCATCATCATACCAAAGGCAAATCATTTCTCGCTCATTGTCTTTTTGACAAATCGCTTGTAATAATTCTTTATTGATTTTGGCGTGATACAGACTATCTTTATTTAGCACTTTTAATAATAACTGCGGTGAGCCGCTATTTATCCAAAACGCATGGTTGTCAATGTCGCTTGTATTTAAACCAATCGCTGCTGCCAATTCATCTTTTGTTGCAAGGCTTGTTTTGTGATTAAAGCCCGTGATATTTAATTTGACCTGATTATCATTAATAGCAATATTAACAGCTTTGGCACATGTATTTAAGACAAATTGACTGCCCAATTGTAGCAGCTCATGTATCACAAAGGCACTGCCCAACGTCGGATGTCCTGCCAATGGCAGCTCATAGTCTGGGGTAAAAATGCGTAAATCGGCAACTGCTTTATTATCGCTGGGTGATCGTATAAATACTGTTTCGCTTAAATTAAACTGCTTAGCGATAGCCTGCATGTGCTCATCTGTCAAGCCGTCCGCCTTTGGAAAAACACACAGCGGATTACCGCCAAAATGAGACTTGGCAAAGACATTGACCAAATAAAAAGGATATGTCATCATCGTTTATTTGACCAAGTAAAAGACCTTGCCATCAAAGCGATACACATCTTCTTTGTCTGTCACCCGACCGCCCAAATAGCTGTCTTCTTCGGTGTCTTCAATAACGACAGCAAGGCGAATTTCGTTCTTTTTACCATCAACATCAATCAATAAGCCATCGCTATTTTCTGGCAAGGTAAATTGATTGTAGGCAATGCCAATACTAGATTCCAAGCCATCTGGGGTAGCAATCAGCTCAGGCTGTGTCAGGGTCTTACCATCAATTTGCAACAGCTCCACCGATTGCCCATACAGTGCCGTGCTGCCAACAGACAGCCCATGCAGCGCATAAACAGGCGATTGACCCTGCTTGGTAGGGATGGAAAATGTGGTTAGCCCAAGGACAAATGGGGCATCATCTTCCACCACATGCACTGCCCCTTTGTTGTCCACATATTGCATGGCACGTCGGTGTTCGTGCATGGTGCCGCCCGTGCCTGCGTCCCAACTGACCACTTGCAGTCGCCCATCCTCGGAGCGATATGTACGCACGCCCTGTTCGTGCAGTGTTTTAAAACTGCATGTTAGGCTGTCTTTGTTGCTCAAAGCATCGCTTAGGCGGCGTTCAAAGGCCGTACTATAACGCTCAAACTCACGCTCATTGTTGGTGACATAACCGCTGTTTTGCCATAGATTTTTATATAAATTGGCAAGTTTATCGCTCGTCTTTGCACAAAAATCACGTGCAAAGGCTGTGGGGCTTGCGAGCAAACCTGCCAAACATATCGCTGTCACGGCAAATGATTTCATGAGTTAAGTCTCCGTTTAGGTGGTTTTGGCTTTGATGATTTCATTAATAAATCTATCAAAGAGCGGCGCACAATCATGCGGACCGGGGCTTGCCTCTGGGTGTCCTTGGAAACTAAACGCAGGGCGGTCAGTGCGTTCAATGCCTTGGTTAGTACCATCAAA
>JBHCFR010000171.1:0-3832 GCA_041801945.1 Moraxella sp.
AGGCGATGCTCTGCCCAGTAGCTAGGAATGAGCATAGGATTTTTCCTTACAAATCCATGAGTTATCAATATCATAAACAAATTAAACCCAAAAATAAACCCCATCAGCTGACGGGGTTTATTGCTACATCAAGGATTATTGTTTATTTTTGATACGCTCTTCCCAGAACGTGGCATTGCGGATACCTAGTTTGACAGGGTCAAAGGTGTACTTGGTCACGCCTGCTTTTTTCTGCTCTTCATAGTCTTTTAGGGCAAGTAGGGTTGGTTTTGCCATAAAGAAGATGATCAGCATACCGATGATGTTCAGCCATGCGGTGATACCCACGCCGATGTCACCAATGGTCCAGATGTAGCCAGCACTATTGACCGCACCATAAGCCACGGCAAGCATGATGACGACCTTAACTAAGAACAAAGCGACATTTGATTTGAGCGAGCGAGTCAGATACGCCACATTCACCTCAGCGATGTAGTAGTATGCCATGATGGTGGTGAATGAGAAGAAGAACACCGCCACCGCCACAAAGATACTACCAAAGCCACCAAACACGCTAGATACCGCCATCTGCGTGAAAGCAGGGCTGCTGATGGTGGTCGCAGGATCAACGTTTTGTACGATGTATTGACCTTCTGCCAAAGCTCCTTGCACGTTGTACATGCCAGTCATTAAGATCATGAACGCCGTGGCTGAACAGACAAATAAAGTGTCAATATAAACAGAGAACGCTTGTACGATGCCTTGTTGGGCAGGGTGCTGTACCTCAGCGGCTGCCGCATGGTGAGGACCGGTACCTTGACCAGCTTCGTTAGAGTAAACACCACGTTTTACTCCCCAACCGATTGCTGCACCAAAGCCTGCCATTGGGTTAAAGATGTCGCTCATGATAAGGCCAAAGACGGCAGGAACTTTATCAAAGTTGAACAAAATAATGAGCACCGCCATCAAGATGTAGCCTAGTGCCATAAAGGGAACAACAAATTCTGCCACACGTGCGATACGCTTAATCCCACCAAAGATGATAAGACCTAGTAATACCACCACAATCAAAGTAACAATTAAGGTATTTGTGCCGACATTACCAAAGGCGGTTGCGACCATCGCACCCTCGCCAGTGATGCCAGTGACTGCCTTAACCACGCCGTTAGACTGTACACCCGGCAGGAACAGACCGCACGACACCACGAAAGCGACCGCCACCAAAATACCGTACGCTTTACCAACGCCACCACCAAAAAACTGATCAAAGTAGTAAGCAGGGCCGCCACGGTACTGACCTTTGTCATTGATTTTATAAATCTGACCTAGGGTAGATTCCACATAAGCAGTGGATGCGCCCAAAAACGCCATCACCCACATCCAAAACACCGCAGATGGACCACCAAAACCGATGGCAGCAGCGACCCCTGCGATGTTACCCATGCCCACACGACCTGACAGGGCGACCACCAACGCTTGGAAAGAGCTGATACCCTCAGGAGAGTCGTTACGAGCAAACAGCAAGCTTAACATCTCTTTGAGATGACGTACTTGCATAAAACGAGTGAGTACCGAAAAAAATAGACCTGTTGCTAGGCAGAGCCAAACCAACCACGGACTCCAAACAACGTCATTAATACTGTTAATAATGTTTTCCATCAGCATGTCCTTTATTGACAGTTGCACAGATTATGTGCTTTTTTATCAGATTATACAGCGTGCTCGCAAAAACAAGACAAACGCTCAAATAACCAGTACACTTGTACTAAGTTATATTGCAAATTTAACCATCATTATTGGTAAAGCACCAACACAACTTTTACAGTTGCAAATTTGCCATAAAATCGTCATAAAATCCAGTAAAAAATTGCAAAAATCCCGTAATTTTTATAAAAAATCATAAACAAATGAGTTATTATTAGTAAAATTAATTAAAATGACAATGATGTTTGGTAAAATTCACCGATAAAAATTTACAATGATTAACAATAAAAGCAGAGATTTTGTCTGATTGAGTGTCAATTTGAGGGTTGATTAGGTTGATTATGGTGAAATTGGCGTAAATTTGTCATAATTTGTAAGCAGGGATTGCAATATGACGTCAAAGCCATTATGGTATTAGCATCTTTTTTTAGTTGGTTTTTTATCAGATTGGGAGTTTTTGAATGAAAAAACAAAAGACACTCTTTAGTGCGGTTTTGCTTGCCCTAACCCTAAATTTAAGTGGCTGTGGCTATAATAATCTACAAGCCCTAGACGAGGACACCAATGCCAAATGGTCAGAAGTGGTGAACCAGTATCAACGTCGTGCTGATCTTGTGCCAAACCTTGTGGCAGTGGTGGAGCGTTATGCCGAACACGAAAAAGAAGTGCTCACCGAAGTGGCACAGGCTCGCTCTCGCGTGGGCAGTGTACAGCTCACGCCCGAGACCCTAAACGACCCCAACGCCATGAAGCAGTACCAAGAAGCACAGGCGAGCATGACCTCAGCACTATCACGCTTGATGATGGTGACAGAAAATTATCCACAACTAAAAGCCGATGCCATGTTCCAAGACTTACAAGCCCAACTAGAAGGCACGGAGAACCGCATCACGGTCGCTCGCAATAACTACATCCAAAGCGTGCAAGGCTATAACACCACCGTTCGCCAGTTTCCAACGAACTTGACCGCTAAGGTTTTTGGTATGCAGACCAAAGCCAATTTTAGTGTGGAGAATGAACAGGCGATTAGCACCGCCCCAACGGTGAACTTTGGCAATAACAACAGCAATGCCGCCAATGCCAGCTCAGGTAACACCGCCTCAGCAACCAGCCAGTAACCCTAACTGCCAACGGTTTTGCCAAACGGTTCTTGGAAATAAACCAAGCGGCAGTCCCCAAAAATCAGAGCAAACAAGCAGCATAAGACATGCGTGGTGCTTTGTGTAGCCATCCCATCTCTCACCATCTGATAATAGCAGGGTATGGCAAGAGAGCAAGAATGGCGTGCTTTGGTTTTTGGGTTTATGAGCGGTGGTATCAGCAGTTGTCCAGCAGTTGTGTTGTTGGGCTGATTTTAATTTGGCATTTTAATTTGGCTTTGTGATTTAGAGAATTAAAATAAAAAGGCGACCCATGACTTTTATGTCCATCACTCCAATATCAAAAAGACGTATCCATGAGTTTTTTGCCACGCTTGTCATGAGTGTGGCTATTGGGGCGGGCACTGCCATGTCCGTGAATGCTAATACCGCAACCGCAACCGCCGAAAATACCGCCACCGCAGAGGCAACCAGCAGCCAAAGCACAGCGGGGCACGATGAGCAACTGGCAGAGAATCTCATCGTATTAAGAGAGCTATCTAAGAGCCAAAACCAAGCTCAAAGCCAAACCCAAACCCAAACCCAAAATCAAACCGCAGAACAGACCCCACGCCAATCCACCGCCGAAGCCGTCGCCCATGACAAACTGATCTTAAATAACCCTGTCATTGATGAGGCGAAGATTTTAACTGCCAGCGAAAAAGCACATCTAGAAACGCAGCTAAGACGAATTCATGAGGATGGTCTAGCCCAAATGGCGGTCGTCATCGTGCCAACCACGGATGGGGTGGATATTTTTGACTATGCCCTAGCGGTGGCAAACCGTTGGCAGCTCGGTCAAAAAGACACCGATGAAGGCATCTTGATGGCAGTGGCAATCAATGATCGCAAATTGCACATTCTGACAGGCTACGGCGTAGAGGGTGTGCTGCCTGATGCCATCGTCAATCGCATCATTCGTGAGGACATCACCCCAAGTTTTAAGACAGGCGAATACGCCCAAGGCATCTCAGCAGGTATTGCCCGCATTGATGAGCGGCTGCGTGCTG
>JBHCFR010000172.1:0-2508 GCA_041801945.1 Moraxella sp.
CAAATATGGATGAATTTTTTGAGATTCGTGTGGCAGGTTCTTTAAAGTCTTGATTGGATGTTGTGGTCGGCACATGAGAGGTGGCTTCATTGGCAGATGAGGTCATGTTGTCTCCTTTTTAATATCATACTTTGTCAATTAAACTTGTGTATCTTACCATTGTTTTATGAAAATTTGCTAACATTTGGGGGCATCGCACCCAGACCATCTTTTGATTAAACATGATTATTTTGGCAGAGCGTCACTCATTTTGGTAAAGCTGCGCTTGGCATTCGCCTCATGATGATGCGTTTTTTGGCTTGCAGACGGCGATTATTTAGGTTTTTTTGATAATATTTGGGGTTGGGGAGTATGCTGATTAATAACGCCGATTGCTCACGGCTTAGGTTTTTGGCGGATTTACCATAATAGTGCCGAGCCGCCGCCTCAATCCCATAAATACCATCACCAAACTCCGCCACATTCAGATACACCTCCAATATCCTCTTTTTGTCCCACATACGCTCCATCATCACCGTGATGATCGCCTCCTCAGCCTTACGGAGGTAGGAACGATGTGAGGTCAAAAAGAGATTTTTGGCAAGCTGCTGGCTGATGGTTGAGCCGCCCATGGACACCGCCCCTTCGGCTTCATTGGCTTTGATGGCACGCTCAATGCCTTCCATGTCAAAGCCGTTGTGCGTGGTGAATTTGGCATCTTCACTGGCGATGGCGGCTTGCTTGGCACTTTTGGCGATATTCTCATAATCCACCCACACCTGCGTCACCTCTCCACCTGACAGGCGATGAGCCACCATAAACATAGAGTTCCCCACAGGTGCAACTCTCCATATACCCAGCATCGCCGCAACCAACAGATGAAAGCTGATAAACAGCACGAGCAAGGGGACAATCACCCACCGCCAACACCAAGCCAACAAACCCTTTTTCTTGGGCTTAGGTGGAGGTGGTGGTGGAGTGGTGGCAGAGTCGGCAGGTTTTTTGGTTTTTTTGAACATGGGCTATTTTACTCTGTCAATTGAACGCTCGTACCATGGGTTTTTGGTGATTTTAAGCCAACTTGACTTTAAACTCTGATATAATGCTAACGTGTTATTGTACACGATTTTTATCGTTTAGGCGTGACTTTTTTATGGATAACATCAGTTTTTTCAATCACTTACAAAATTTAAACAACGACCGTTTTGCCCTATCCCATCTAGACACCCAAAATTTTCGGGAATTTCGCCGCCACTTTTTGCAAAATTTTAATGTCAATTCAAGCAGTTATCATCAAATCAATGCCTCAAATGCCACCCAAGATTGGTATCTCGTCGGCACAGATGGCTGTCATCTTTGTCATGTTTGTCATGCCCTGCTCACTCAGGCCAAAGCCATCTCTTTACACATGCCTGATTTTTATGAGCTTGATATCATCGATGGCAGCAATGACCTGATTGGTCATCTAGGCACATTAATCCCTGTACTGATGACACCCAATCTGATATTATGCTACCCCTTTGGTATCATGGACATCATGGGGTTATTAAAAGAGCCAATCACAACTTGATTCACCCAAAGCGTTTCACGAGATTTTAACCTCATCGGTAGCATCTCCACGTTCATGACCAGATTGACTTTAAAAATATAAAAATCAATGAGTTATATTAAGTTGAGATTGGGGTTAAACTGTTGTAAAATACATCGCATTTGAAACAAACAAGGCTGTTTTATGACAGATTTGAGTAAAATCACCGACATTGAAGATTTACGCCGTGTTGCCGAGCGTAAAGTGCCACGCATGTTTTATGATTATGTGGATTCTGGTTCATGGACGCAAACCACGTATCGCAACAACGAAACCGACTTTGACCGCATCAAACTGCGTCAGCGAGTACTGGTAGACATGGAGGGCAGAAGCCTTGCCACACAGATGATAGGACAAGATGTGTCCATGCCGGTGGCAATTGCCCCCACAGGGTTTACGGGCATGATGTGGGCAGATGGCGAGATTCATGCCGCTCGTGCCGCCGAAAAATTTGGCATTCCTTTTTCGCTGTCCACCATGAGCATTTGTTCTATTGAAGACGTTGCCGAAAATACCACCAAGCCGTTTTGGTTTCAGCTGTATGTCATGCGCGATGAGAAGTTTATGGAAAACTTAATCCGCCGTGCCAAAGACGCCAACTGCTCTGCCCTGATTTTAACCGCTGATTTACAAGTCTTAGGACAACGCCACAAAGACATCAAAAACGGCTTATCCGCCCCACCCAAACCCACCCTAAAAAACATCATCAATCTCATGACTAAGCCTGAATGGTGCTTTAATATGCTAGGCACTAAGCGTCACACTTTCCGCAATATCGCAGGCCATGCCAAAGGCGTTACCGACTTATCAAGCTTGTCATCATGGACAGCTCAGGGCCGATGAATTTGGCAGTCAAGAAATATGGCACGGTAAAGGCAAGACCTGCAAAGATCGCAAATGGCGCCGCTTTTAGACCTTCGGTGAATGAACGCTTCTCACCA
>JBHCFR010000173.1:0-2659 GCA_041801945.1 Moraxella sp.
GGTGCTGTGTGTGAATCGCCACAAACTACGGTCATTCCTGGTAAGGTTAAGCCTTGTTCAGGACCTACCACATGGACAATGCCTTGCCTTTCATCATTAATGGTAAATTCGGTGATGTTGAATTTTTGGCAATTTTCGTCCAATGTTTGGACTTGAATGCGTGAAGTTTCGTCTTTGATTCCGCTTACGCCTTCGCTACGTTCTTTGGCTGATGTTGGGACGTTGTGGTCTGGTGTTGCTACGTTTGCCGATAAACGCCAAGGCTTGCGATGTGCCAACTCTAAACCTTCAAAGGCTTGTGGACTGGTGACCTCGTGTAATAATTGACGGTCAATGTAAATTAAGCTTGAACCATCATCACGCTCACTGACCAAATGGTCGTCCCATAATTTATCATAAAGGGTTTTACCTGCCATAATTGCTCCGTTATTTGGTAAATGGTGGGGTATTGGATTTATGATACCATCATAACAAATTTTATCGTATAAATATAATTTATTATTTTTATAAGTTATATAACTATTTGGAATTATTTTCAGCTTTGGTGCTAAGTTTTGGTATTAGGCTTGGTGCCAAATTTTGGTATTAAGTTTGGTATTAAGTTTGGTATTAAATCTTAGCTTAATTGTCTTTATCACCCATCCAAACCAAACAGGATTTTCATCGCCCATTATCCAAACCACAAGCAAGAGAGACACTCGTGCTTTTATTTTGAGCGTGGTAGAGTTGGTTCGTGTAGGCTCACCGTCTTGCCATAACTTTTCTTAACACTTCCTTTCGGGTATGTTAAACATGAATCATAACAAAATAAATCCCTCTCTTAGGGTCTTTTCGTTTTACTTTCTTGAAAAATATTGTAAAATCTCATCAAAGCTTTGTCAAACTAAAACGCCATAAAGTCAAGTGTGACGTGGGTTTTAGAGGTTGGTGTTCACCTTAGGCGACTGGCGTGTTTATTTCTGACGGCTTTTGCTCGGTTTTATGATGCTCATCATGCACAGGGCATCTTAGAGCACGTTCGTAGCTATTCTTAACTCATCTTTTAGCTCGTCTTTTAGCTCGTCTTTTGACTCATTTGACAATGTTAAGATTTGCCCAAATGTTAAGGTGTGGTTAGGTTCTGCTTTTCATCGTCATTTATCCAAGGAATAAACATGACCCAAACTCACAGTGAGCTTGCCCTACAACAAGACATTGAGCTACTAAGCCGCATCTTACTCTCCGTGGTTAATGACAACACCACCACTCAGGTTCAAGATGCCCTAAACGCCCTTTTGGCTGGCGAAGACCCTAAGGCACTCATCAATCATGTCTTTCCCACCCTAAATACCAATCAACGAAAAAACCTCATCCGCGCCTGCGGTCTGTTCGCCCAAGTCTTTAACATCGCCGAAGACCGCTATCAAGCCTTGCGTCGTCTTGAAAGAGAACAAAATCACATCAAAAACAAAAGCAGTTTTTCTACCGTATTAGATGAAATCACCTCCTTGGGCATTGATCAAGACACGCTGCAACATGAGCTAAATCACACTTACATCGGTGCTGTTTTGACCGCTCACCCCACCGAAGTTCAACGTCAAACCATCCTCTCACTTCGCCGCCAAATTCGCAAACTCTTAGATGAATACAGCAGCAGCGTCGGCTATCAAAAACTGCGTATTGAACAAAAGCTCGCCGCACTATTAACCACCCATTGGCAGACCAACGAGACGCGTCATTTTAAGCTGACGGTAAAAGATGAAATCATCAATGGCGTCGGCTATTTTGATTTGAGCTTCTTTGAGGCGATTCCTAAGCTATACCGCAAGTTAGAAGACACGCTTGACCAGAGATTTCACGGGATTGTTCTGCCAAACCTCATTCATATCGGAGGTTGGATTGGTGGGGACAGAGATGGCAACCCTTTTGTGGACGAGAACACGCTCAAAGAGGCTTTTTTACGTCAATCAGGTGCGGTATTTTATCATTATCGTGATGAGTTGGGTAAGCTCTACCAAGAGCTGCCCATGTCCATACGACAGATTCAAGTCAGTCAAGAGGTACAGACCCTAGCCGAACAGTCGCCAGAGAAGCTCATCTCTCGCACTGAGGAGCCTTATCGTCTTGCCATCGCTCACATCTCCTCTCGTCTGGTGGCGACCGCCAATCGTTTGGGGCTAGATTATGGCTGTCGTTTTGGACTTGGCGAACCTTATGAGGATTGTGCCGCGTTTTGTTCGGATTTGACCGCCATTTATGACAGCCTTGTGGCACATGGCAGCGAACTGCTTGCCAATGAGAGACTAAAAGATTTGATTCGCTCCGCCAGTATTTTTGGCTTTTATCTCATGCCGCTTGACTTGCGTCAGCACGCCGCCATTCACGCCCAAACCGTGCATGACTTGTTTGCCCATGCAGATTTGGAGGATTATTTATCGCTCAATGAGAGTGCCAAACAGCGTGTGCTGCTGCGTGAACTTGCCACCTCTCGCCCTCTTTACAATCCCTTTGTCCGATATGACGAACAAACCGAGCGAGAACTTGCTATCTTCAAAGCCGCCCATGACATCAAAAACCGTTATGGCGAAACCGCCCTAAATCAGTCCATCATCTCCAACTGCGAGACGGTCAGTGACCTGCTCGCTGTGGCGTTGTTATTAAAAGAAACGGGGCTTTTGAC
>JBHCFR010000174.1:0-8026 GCA_041801945.1 Moraxella sp.
GTACCTGACATCCTGCCTTGATGAGCAGGCGGGCGAGCATGGCGGATTTATAAGCAGAGATACCCCCTGTGATGGCAAGGAGGATGTTAGGAGAATTGGATGTGTTCATCGGCTTTGGCTCAGGTTAAAGCAACAAAAGTCGCTTATTATACTAAAAAACCCTCTTTGTTGCCAAAGTTAAACACCATCATCACAAAAAATCAAACATGGCATTAAAGGTCCTGCCATTTCTGATGCTTAGGTTCTTTAAAAATTTGGGCTTAATGAGCTTGTGACTGTACACGCTCTTGTCTTGGTGCGTTGCCCAAAAAAGGACGGTTTTGCCCACATGCACATATTCATCTTCTAGCTGCCAATCTTGCATGGTATAGACAAATTCACCAACATCAAAATGCGGCATGAAAAAGAGCACCGCCTTTTTTAGCTGTTCATCATGCCAAAAACTGGGCAGCTCTCGCCACTCCTCTTCTAAGGCAGGTGCACTCAAAATCACAAAATCCACCTTTAAGCCATGCTCATCTTCTAAGTGTCGTTTGATGGCTGGGTATAGCTTATCTGATGGCAGTCGGCTACTAAAAAACACGTTACCGCTATTGATGTAATGAATCACCCTCTTAAAGCCCATCTGGGTCAAGCTGGCGGTCAAGTCACTCATCACGAGCGTATTTTTGCCCATCATGTTCACGCCACGAAGCAGCAATACATATCGCACGAATTCTCCTTATTCTATCAGGTCAATCAAACATCAGCTTTATCACCATGGCAAAACACACGAGCACAATCACAGGACGGATGAATTTGGCACCGCCTTTTACCACCATGTGCGAGCCCAAATATGCCCCGATGATTTGTCCAAGCATCATCACCACACCAACGAGCCACACCACTTGCCCACCCAAAATAAAAAACACCAAAGAGGCTATGTTGGTGGCAAAATTCAGCAGTTTGGCTCGGGCGGTCGCTTGTACCAAATCTCGTCCACGAAGCACGACCTGTGACAAGCTAAAAAACGTACCCGTACCGGGGCCAAAATAGCCATCATAAAAGCCAATCAAAGGGGCAAAGGTTCGCTCATAGGCTTTTTGGCTGATTTTAGGAGAGGTCGCAAGTTTGCCCAAGTTGGGGCTAAACAGCGTATAGATCCCCACCGCCCCAATCACAAAAGGCAGTGCCTGACGCAAAAAATCAGGGGGTGAGAGCTGCACTAGTACCGTGCCTATCGCCGAACCCACAAACGCCATGATAAGAGCAGTCTTCATCATCTTAGGGTGGATGAGCTTCTTTTTTATCATGGTGATGCTGGCTGACAGTGAGCCCGCTGAGGCTTGTAATTTGTTGGTGGCAAGTGCGGCAACAGGGTTCATGCCCGACAGCAGCAGTGCAGGAATCGTCAAAAGACCGCCTCCTCCTGCCATCGCATCAACAAAACCTGCAATCAGTGCCACAAAAAAGAGCATGGTGATCACTTGAAAGGTAAGTTCCATGGACATTTTCCATGTAAATAAAGGGCTTATTTTAGCACAAATGCGTCTCTTTATTGTCAAATGCCAAAAATTACGCCATTTTTATTTTTAGAAAATATAAAGAAAGAGAACTTACACAAAAAATCACAAAATCACTTTCTTATCATTAATTTTTGTGATATTTTTATAAAATTAGTTAATTTTTATGAGAAACCCGTATTGACGGTTTTGCCGTATTTTAAAGGAGCAGCCAACCATGTTAATGACTCGCATCAAATCCTTTTTTGAGTTGGAAGCTGCCGGGGGTATTGTCCTTGCTCTGTCTGCTGTACTGGCGATGATGGTTGCGAACTCGCCTTTGTATGACCTATATAATGCTTTTATTCATGCTCCTGTGGTGGTGCAGATTGGGGGTTTTGAGATTGCCAAAGATGCTCATCATTGGATTAATGATGGTCTGATGGCGGTGTTTTTCTTTTTGGTGGGGCTAGAATTAAAGCGAGAGGCACTCATCGGCGAGCTGTCTGATGTCAAACAAATCATCCTGCCCGCCCTATGTGCCGTCGGCGGTATGGCAGCTCCTGCTTTGGTGTACACCCTGCTTAATCAAGGCGACGCCGAGGCGATGAAAGGCTGGGCGATTCCGACCGCAACGGACATTGCTTTTGCCATCGGTGTGCTAAGTTTGCTTGGCAATAAAGTCCCCAACGCCCTAAAAGTTTTTTTGGTGTCCATCGCCATCTTTGATGATTTAGGGGCAATCATCATCATCGCCTTATTTTATACCTCTGAATTATCCATGATATCGCTTGGTTTGGCGGCGATTTGTTTGCCATTTTTATTCCTGCTTAATCGCCTGAACGTGACTCGCCTCACCCCTTATTTGCTCATCGGTCTTATCCTGTGGGCTGCTATGTTAAAATCAGGCGTGCATGCGACATTAGCAGGCGTACTGCTCGCTTTTTTCATTCCCCTAAGAAGTAAAAAAGACCCTGAACATTCTCCCTTAGAGGAGCTAGAACATGACTTGCACAACACCGTGGCTTTTGGTATTTTGCCCCTATTCGCTTTTGCCAACGCAGGCATTTCTCTGGCTGGTACAGACATGAGCGAGCTCATGCATGGCGTCCCCTTAGGCATCGCCTTGGGTCTCTTTATCGGTAAGCAAATCGGGGTCATGGTTCCTGTGTTTTTGGCAGTGAAATTCGGGCTTGCCAAACTTCCGACAGGCACCACATTTATCCAAATCTATGGCGTCTCGCTGCTGTGCGGTATTGGCTTTACCATGTCGCTCTTTATCTCTGGGCTTGCCTTTGGTGGCATTCCTGATGACTATGACCCACGGCTTGGCATCATTTTGGGCTCTCTCATCTCTGGAATTATTGGTTATTTTGTCTTACGTGCGAACATCAAAGACGCCGACAATCCGACGCTTGCCAAAAATGATGAGATGTACCTAGGTACAGGTGAGACCTAATCACTGTAACCCTCACGATAACCTAAAAGCGGGCTTAGGTTCGCTTTTATCAAAAGCGTGATTAACCCAATTTGACACATCAAGCCCATGACCGATGTGACCAAATGTTCCTATGAGTGCATTGAAGGGCTTTTATTTTGATGGCTTTTATCATAAAATAAATCAGTGATTCACACATTGATTACTCATGTTATTTTACCCAAGGAACCCTGTATGTCTTACCGCACTGCTTTGGATTTGGCTTCTGATTTATCTGATGCTGACAAATTAAAACTGGCTCATCATCTGCTTGGACAACTTGTCCCCACCCCAAGTGCAGAGAGCACCCCAAATGAACTGCCTCCCTCTGCTGATTACGATTACTCGCTTGAACGCGTCCTAAAAAGCAAACCCAATCGCCTGCCTGCCCTAAAAACATTTTTGGAGGCGATTTTTAACTTTCGGGGCGGACAGGCTGCTGATGTCAGTGACATCATCAAACGCTTGGAACGCAACCAAATCATCAGGTTAGAGGGTGATACGGTCGTGTATTTGGTTGAGTGATATTAGCCCTAGCCGACCCATTTCCCCTCCAATCAAAACAGCATCCACTGATGCTGTTTTTATACAGAAGCCTACCTGCTCACCGATTTGAGCCTAGCCACCAACTCGCTCATGCTCTCATCACGGCAATCTGCCACCCCTGTGCCACTCCACAGGCTCATCATCTCAGCGTTATTTGTGGCAGCTCCATGGGCTCGCAGCGATTTTGTCATGGCGTTCAGCGTTGGATAAATGGGCAAATCATTGGCATTGTCCAAATGATGAAATCTTCTCATGTACTCGGTGATGATACCCCTTGCCCATTTGCCAGAGTAGAGTTTGGTCAGACGTGTGTCAGAGCCCTCGGCACTAAGCAGTCGCTTTTTCCAAAGTGCATGAATGGGGGACTCTATTGTGGTCAAAAACACCGTACCCATCATCACCATGTCCGCCCCCTGTGCCATCATCATCTCTACATGCTCAGGACGACTGATGCCTCCTGCCGCGATTAGGGGTAGGCTTACTCTTTGTCTGGCGAGTGTGAGCAGATGAGATGTGGATAGTTTCTCGCCATTTTCATCCATCCATCCTCCTTGATGACCCCCTGCCTCCTTGCCTTGCACGACCACAGCATCTGCACCAACCTCTTGCCACGCCATGACTTCCGCCACGCTGTTTGCCGTACCGATGACCAAGGTGCCAACAGCGTGCAGGCTTTTTATTTGTGCCTTCTCTAAGATGCCAAAGGTAAAACTTGCCACAGGAACAGGGTTATTAAGCAGTACCGCTAACTGCTCGGCAAAATCATGGGCGGGTCTCTCATCCGGCTTGGGCGTCACCCCAAGCTCCTCATAGAGTCCTGCCAGCCAATCAGGCATACTTTGGCTGTATGTCCCTATCACCTCTTCACCTAAAATCATCAAGTTGATGTTAAAGGCTTTGTCTGTCCCTGCTTTGATTTTATCAATCTCTTTGTTAATATCATCAGGCGACATCATGCCCGCCCCAAGCGAGCCAAGCACGCCAAGCTGACAGGCTTTGATGACAAAGTCTGCATGACTTGCCCCTGCCATCGGTGCTTGAATCATCGGTGTAGATAGGGTCAATCTAGATGCTAAGGTCATGATTTATCCTCTTACTCATGTTTTAGTGTTGGTGTTTTTGGTGCTCATGTTTTGCCACCCCTTGATGATACCTGTATTTTCATTTCTTTACAACACGACTATTTACAACACTACTATCATCTTGAAAAATTTTGTTACAAATGGTGATTTGATTTCATTTATAATAAGCAAAGAACCGATGTAATGTTTGGCGGTTCTGACTTTTATTTATTTTGGTTTAGGAGACTTTCATGCAAAAATTACTCATCGCTGCCACTGTTGGTGCATTGGTTTTAACAGGCTGTGCCACCAATAACGCCCAAGATGTCAAGCCCGCCCCCCAAGAAATGCAGGGAAAACATAAACATGACAAAAAAGACGGCAAGCACAAACACGGCAAAATGACCGAAAGCTATACCTGTGAAAATAATGGCAAAATCACCGCCAAATATAACCCAGACACAGAGCAAGCTCTACTAAACATCACGGCACCTACTTTGGGTCTGACTAATGCCGATGTTGAGATGAAGCTTGCCCAATCCGGTTCAGGCATGCGATTTGTGAATGAGGTGAATCCTGCCTCCAAATATGCGTGGCACGCCAAAGGTAAAATGGGTCTCTTGGATGTCACCACTGCCGATGGCAAGACATACACCCTAACATGCGAAGGCACTCGCCCCATGCACAAACACGCTCATGACAAGATGTAATCTTACCTAAGACCATCCATCAGATGTCCACCATCATAAAACGCATGAGCTTGGCTGATGCGTTTTATTTTTATCAGGTTCTTAATCGTTAATCATCAAGGAGGAGCACCATGAATAAAACCGCTTTATGGTTTTGTTTCTTAACCTCTTTATTCATGACAGGCTGTGCCACAACCACCACCCTCAAACAAGAGGACTGCACCCACGCCGACTGGGAGCAGATAGGGCGTGCTGATGGCGAGCGTGGTATCGGCTCGCAGGGGATACTGCGTCATGGCAAAACCTGCCAAGGTCTTGCCACCCCAAACAGGGTGTTGTGGGAGCGTGGTCGCCAAGAGGGGCTAAAATCCTACTGCACCCCCAATAATGCCTATAATATCGGACGCATGGGTTATACCTTAAACGCCGTCTGCGACGACAGCAATCCTAAGACCCTAGAAGAGCTGCACCGTGCCAACATGATGGGACTAGAACAGTATGAGATGCGTGAGCGAATGAGTTACTACCCTTATGGCTATGGTTATGGCGGTTGGCATTATCCGTGGTTCGCTCCGTATCGCCCCTATCGGTGGTAGGTTCGGTGGTGGCTGTGAGCTTGTTATTTTTGGATGACAAGCTGACAGGTATAATCACGACATTCTGCCAGTCGCAGGTGGTGGCGATTTGACAGCTCTTGTTCTACTTGCAACTGGGAGAGCATCGCCTCTATGAGTCTCTTACCATCATCGCCATATAAAGCGGTGGCAAGTGCGTGGGCTTTTTGGGCGTGTTTTTGGCTGGTTTGTTTTATCTCATCATTATCCTTGGGATGAGCAAAATACCAAGACAGCTCAAAAACCTCATCTGACTCAATCACATATAAAGGCGGCTCGCTACTGGCGGTATAGCTATATCTTGCCGCTGGGCGACCATCAAAATCCAAAGCATCCGTCTTGGTGGCGGTCGCCGAAAGGAGTGCTTTGGCTTCATCAAATCTCTCTTGTCCTGTGGCGGTCATGACAGGCTGTGCTTGCCACGCATCCACTTCATAGACCACCTTTTCATAAACCTTTGGTTCGCCATCGTCTTGCACGAGCGTCTCATTGGTTGCTGGGCGAAAAAATAACAATAAAGCCAATAAACACGCGATGATGAGAATAAGCATCATGGGGATTTTAAGAGGCTTTTTGGTACTGGTTTCTTGACGGGATGGTTGTGTTGTCATCTTGGGTGCGATCAATGAAATGGAGAATGGGTAAGGCTTGATTTGTCCTGAATTTTTTGGGAAAATGACTTGCCCTCTTCATGGGCAAGACGCCCTATTGTACCTATTTTTTAAAAATTTTAACAGTAAATTATCGCCCAAATTACCCCAAGGAACTCTCATGCATCATTTTATCGTCATCGGCAACCCCATCAATCACTCTAAGAGTCCTGCCATTCATCAGGCTTTTGCTCGTGCACTCGGACTTGACATCAGTTATCAGCGTCAGCTGTGCCCCAATGATTTTGAGAGCTTTGCCTGCGTGGTGGAGGCATTTTTTCATGGTGGTGGCACAGGAGCGAACGTCACCCTCCCCTTTAAAGAGATGGCATTTGCACTTTGTGAGCGTACAGGCACGCTCAGCCATCATGCCAAGCGTGCAGGTGCGGTGAATACCTTGATGCTAAAAGATGGCAAACTTCATGGGGATAACACCGATGGTCAAGGACTGGTGGCAGATTTGCTGAGTAACCACATCGCCCTAGACGACAAAAAAGTAGCCATTTTGGGGGCAGGAGGTGCTAGCCGAGGGGTGATTGCACCTTTGTTAGAACAAGGTGCCGTGGTGTCCGTCTATAACCGCACCTTAGATAAAGCCCAACCCCTACTTCATGACTTTCCTGACATCACCGTGCATGCTCTGACTGACTTGGCAGGACATTTTGATGTCATCATTAATGCCACCTCGGCGTCCACCACAGGGCAACCCTTAAACCTAAACACCGTCTCATCGGATGTCGCCTATGACATGATGTATGGTAAGTTGTCTCAATTTTTAGAGCATTTTCATGATGACGCCACGCAGCGAATCGATGGCACGGGCATGCTCATCAATCAAGCCAAGCTGTCATTTGAAGAGTGGACAGGCAAAACGGTGGATTTAAGCAAAGTGGCGATTCAAATATAAATTATTTTTATCATTTAACAAAAAATAAATGAAAAATAGTTATTAATGACACAAAAATCTTAGCATAAACCATAAATTTAAGGTATATTAAATAAGACAACAGAATCGTCTTATCTGTCTACCTTGATAATCCATCACAAAGGAGCTGTTCCATGCTAACTTATAAAGCCCCCTTGCGGGACATGAAATTTTTAATCAATGAAGTTTTTGACTACCCAAAACACTATGAGACTTTCGCTCATGGTAAAAACGCAGACAGCGAAACTGTGGCGATGGTCTTGGAGGGCTTTGCTGATTTTGCCGAAAATGTCGTTGCTCCACTTTATCAGCCTGCTGATGCTGAGGGTTGTCATTTTAAAGATGGCGAAGTGACCACGCCCAAGGGCTTTAAAGAGGCTTATGCTGAGTATGCCCAAGGGGGCTGGCAAGGTGTTGCCTATCCTGAACAATATGGCGGCATGGCTCTGCCGATGTCCTTAAACCTCATCAAGTCCGAGATGCTTGGCACGGCGAACTGGCCTTTTGCCATGTATCCTGGACTCTCTATGGGGGCGGTTAATACCATCTTAGAATACAGCACCCCTGAGCAAAAAGACTTATA
>JBHCFR010000175.1:0-6380 GCA_041801945.1 Moraxella sp.
GAGGGTTTGGTGGAGCTAGATTGTATCCGCCCCAGCACTCATCATCTGCATGACAACGCCCAAGCCTCTTGCTTACTTGGGGATGGCAATACCGCCATCATCCACCAAGAAAACAAACAAGGACTGATTGATAAAAATGGCACGCTACGAACACCCATCAAATATGACGACATTATTTTTAGGCATGACATCAGTGTTGTTCAGGTGGGAGATAAGTATGGGTTTGTCCACACAAAGACAGGCAAAGAGGTCACGCCCATTCATTTTGAAGATGTGGGTTTTTTAGAAGACAACCTCATCAATGTGAAAATGAACGGCAATTGGGGCTATATAGACGCCACAGGCAAGACGGTCATCCCCTTTAAATACGGCAGTGCCTATCGTTTTGAGCGTGGTTTGGCACTGGCGAGTAATCACGGTTATGTCAAGGACGATACTTACCGTGTCGGTCTCATTGACAAAAACGGTAAGGAGATTTTTGCCCCCATTTATCGCAGTATCATCGTATCAGGGGATAAAATCTATTTTACCGATCAAGCTGGTTTACAAGGCGTCAGCGATTTGCAAGGCAATCCACTCATTGCACCGCAATACCCCATCTTAGGTGCTTTTGCTCATGGTTATGCCCCCTTTGCGTTGCTTCATCAAGCACTTTATGGCTATCTTAATGAAAAAGGCGAAGAGGTCATCGCCCCGCAGTATATAGATGCCAAAGCCCCTCATCAAATCGGTGATGAGGTCTTATTTGTCGTTGCCAAACAAGCCCATCAAGGGGCTTATTGGGGCGTGGTAGATAAAGACAACCAGACAATCATTGACTTTATGTATGCCGACCTAGAAGGGCAATTTAATGAAAACTTCCTCCTTGCCCAACGTGATGACGGTCAGTATCTACTCACAGATCATCAAGGCATCCCTTTGACCTCCAAAACCTATGACTTCATCGCTGATTTTTATGAAGAGGTCAGTCAATACCGTTTGGGCGACAAATATGGCTTAATGAGCCACAGCGGTGAAGAAATCACCCCAGCCATCTATGATTACATCAGCCATCAATCCAACCATGACAGCACCATACATTACGGCATGATTGTCAGTCAGAACGACAAACTGGGCTTTTTAAACCCCAAGGGTCAAGAAATCTTACCCGCCATCTACGAGGACATTGTCGTAAAAGATGCACTCATCTACACCAAACAAGATAGCCTATATGGCGTGGCTAGCATGACAGGCGAGACTCTTGTGCCACCAAAATACACCGACATTCACATGCTCACCGATGGATACGCCAAGGTTCAAGACGATGGCGTGTGGTATCTATTGGACGCCCATGGCAAAAATCTTGGTAGAACCTCCCCTCCAAAACAGGCGACCTTTTAGTCAGATGAGAGTTTTAGTGGCACTTAAACGCAAAAAAATACTTTACAAAAACCTCGTATGAGTGTAAACTCGTATGCTGATTTATCAGTAGGGTCATTGCCATGAAAAAATATCAATGCATTGTTTGCGGTTGGATTTATGATGAAGCCTTAGGTTGCCCCGAAGAGGGTCTTGTACCGGGTACTCGCTGGGAGGATATCCCTGATGACTGGACATGTCCTGAGTGCGGTGTGAGCAAAATTGACTTTGAAATGATTGAGATTTAATCATCAGCATGAAACCGTTAGCAGCGACGCCCCCTGCAAGTTGGGATAAATTCAACCAGCATTGGCAACCCTCCGATCTGTCGCCCTACTTTTATCAATCCATGATAGACATAGGGCGTGATATTACCCTGTGCGTTGAGGCAGGAGGTAACCCTGATAACCCCCCTCTGCTGTTCATCACAGGCTTTGGCTCGCAGATGGTGTTTTGGTCAGATACCCTGTTAAAGCGGTTTATTGACGCGGGGTTTTTTGTGATACGATTTGACAATAGGGATACTGGTTTATCCACCAAAATCAATCACTTACAAAAATTACCTCACACCAACATCCTAAAAATGATTGTCAAAAACCAAATTGGTCTGTCTAATGCCCGTGAGAAAGTCGCCTATACCTTACCTGACATGGCAGACGATGTGGCAGGACTCATCCATGCCATGAATCTGGGCAAAACAAGCTTGGTTGGTGCCAGCATGGGCGGCATGATCGCACAAATCGTCTGTGCCAAATACCCCGACTGTGTGGACAGATTAACTTTGCTGTTTAGCAGCACCAATCATCCTTTTTTGATGCCCCCCAAACCCAAACAGTTTTCCACTTTCTTTAAAAAAGCCCAAAGCAACAGCGAGCGAGACATGCTGCGTCATGCGGTATGGTTCATGACTGCTGTTGGCAGCCCAGGACATCTTGACATTAAAGGCACACGCCAAATAGCCTCTGTACGTTACCAACGCTCACACAATCCCCTAGGCATGGCACAGCAGATGAATGCCATCCTTGCCACCGGCTCTATTTTTGACTATACCAAACAAATCACCGCCCCCACCCTCATCATTCATGGTAACAAAGATGGACTGCTTCACCAAAGTCATGGCAAGCACATTGCCAAGCACATCAAGGACAGTCGGTTTGTGACCGTGGATGGTCTGGCACACGATTTGCCTGTATATTATCATCCTTATTTGGTCAGTTTGATTAGCCATCATTGCTTACATAGAGTGGCTTAAACCAAGGAGCATGCGATGAATTCCTCCCATTTTGATGACAATCACCCCATCGCCATTAACACCGTGTATTGCATCGGGCGTAGTTATGTAGAGCACATTCACGAGCTTGGCAATGCCATTCCTGACGAGCCTTTGGTGTTTTTAAAACCAAACAGCAGCATCATCATGGGCGACACCATCTCCTTACCCTCTTTTTCAAATGAGGTTCATCACGAGATTGAACTGGTGCTGCTGATGAGCGACCACCAAACAATCACCGCTTGCACAGTTGGGCTTGATTTGACTGCCAGAGATGTGCAAAGCGTATGCAAAAGCAAGGGCTTGCCGTGGCTAAAAGCCAAAGGCTTTAAAGCGTCTTGCTGGCTTGGCACGTTTAGACCTTATAAGAATCAGCCCTATCACTTGTCTCTTCGGGTCAATGATGAGATGCGTCAAAATGACAGCACCGAGAAAATGATGTATTCTTTTGAATATCTGGTGGCGTATTTGGATGAGTTGTATGGCTTAAAGTCAGGAGACATCATCATGACAGGCACGCCAGCTGGCGTCGGAAAACTGACCCGTGGCGACAGCTTAACCATCGGCATGAATGATGAGGTGTATCATGTCCATGTGCGATAAATCTAAGACTAGGCATTATCTTCGTCATCAGCCGCACCCAACTGAACCAACATGACCTAAGACACGCGCTTTTTATAACAGGGCGTGCGGATAATGCCGATAATAAAGCCCATCATAAAAAAAAACTCCTAAGTCAGGGGAGACTTAGGAGAGCAAACTGGAATAACCAGTTAAAAATGGCGCAGCGGACGGGGCTCGAACCCGCGACCCCCGGCGTGACAGGCCGGTATTCTAACCAACTGAACTACCGCTGCTAAGGTCGCTTATCTTTTTTTACCATAAAAGAGTTAAATGGTGGGCGGTAACGGATTCGAACCGCTGACCCTCTGCTTGTAAGGCAGACGCTCTACCAACTGAGCTAACCGCCCAAACGATAAAACTTGATATTTAATGTTAAATTCATGTATCGTTTGTTGTGGTGCGTATTATATCGGTTTTTGGGCAAGTGTCAAATGGTTTTTGGAATAAATGACAAAAAATTTTATAATTGATTGAAATTTAATTAAAATTTAAAAATTTACCACCGCTTGCCCATTTACCGTGACTGCGTCTGCTCTACTCTAAGATACGCCTCCACCTCTTGTAGCCGTTCAATCGTTCCTACATCCACCCATTTGTCGCTGAGCAGTGCACCGCTCACTTTGTCTTGTGTCATCGCCAAACGCAGCAGCGGTGCCAATGGTGCTATCACGCCTGCACTGACATCTGCCACCATCTTGGGTGACATGACGCTGATGCCCGCAAAAGTGTAGTTGTCACTTCCCTCGCTTTTTAGCCCTACCCTACCCTTTGATGTGCCATGCAAGGCAAAGTCGCCCAAGGGGTGATGGCTGGGATTGGTGGTCAGCATTAAATGTGCTAAGTCATCACCAAGTTCGTGGTGGCTTAACCCAGAAAACTCAAATTCGCTCCACACATCGCCATTGATGAGCAAAAAAGGCTCGTCTCTTAGCTTGCCATGAGCCAAAGCATAAGCAATGCCACCTGCCGTTTCTAGCGGTTCAGGCAAGATGCTTTCATCAGAGAGATGGATGTTCACCCCAAAATCATGCTTGGCAAAAAAATCAATGATGACCTGCCCCAAATAACCGACGTTCAGCGTAATGTCAGTGATGCCCGCCTCTCTTAGGCGTTCAATATGCCAAACAATCAATGGTTTATCCCCCACCATCACGAGAGGTTTGGGGGTGGTTAGGGTCAAAGGTCTCATGCGAGTGCCTTTGCCAGCAGCTAAAATCATGGCTTGGGTTATCATGGCTGTCTTTTTTATGGTCAATTAGGAAAAGGTGTGTTGGTAGGCTGGCATGATTTTTTGATTAAGAAAATCATAAAACTGCCCATAGATGTCATCGCTGTCATGCTCTTTTAACCATCTTAACTCATGACACAAGTCACTCATGACTTTGGGGATGTTGTCTAGGTAGCGTGCTTTGCCGTCCCTTTGATACAGGCGAATGAAGATACCCAAGACTTTGAGGTGTCTTTGTACGCCCATGACATTTACATTTTTGGTGAATTCATGAAGTGAGATGATAGGATTTTTTAGGTGGTAAAAAACCTCAATCTGTTCATTCACCCACGTTTCATCAAAGTCAATATAAGCATCTCGCACCAGACTGACCAAATCATAAGTATCCGCCCCAATCACCGCATCTTGAAAATCAATCACGCCCAACTCATCTGATGCTTTGTCCTGCATGAGGTTGCGACTGTGATAATCCCGATGAACGACAACTTTTGGCTGTTTTTGCACATCACAGATGACCTTATCTTTTAGTGCTTGCCATAACGTCTGCTCATCATGGGTTAAAGTGATGTTGATGTAGGGTAAAAACCACTGCCCGAACAAATCCATCTCGTCACCAAGTTTTTCATCGCTGTATGCAGGCAGATTGACATCAGTATCTAGTGTTTGTAATTTGATGAGGGTCTCGTAAGCTTTTTGATAATAATGGGGGATATTATCTTTATCATCAGCGATGAGATGGGCAAATTCAGTCGTGCCAAAATCTTGTAATAACAAAAACCCTTTTGAGATGTCTTGGGCGATGATGTCAGGGACATTGATTGCCGAGCTCATGACATGGGCGACTTGAACAAACTCGGTCACGCTCTCTTTGTCAGGTGGTGCATCCATGAGCAGATACGTCATCTCATGTTTGCCTTCTTCGCTTGCCACTTGAAAATAAATGCGATGATAACGGCGAAAACTGGCATCCCCTGCCAAGCTCTCCACCACAAATCCTGCACTTAGGTGGTCATTTAAAAAATTCATCATCTCATCATGGCGAGTCATGTTAAGCCCTTAGCTGTGTTCAATTAAATGGCATAGTTTAGCTTAATTTTGGGCTTTTCACCAGTGATTTTCGCCACGTGCTGACATGGACGCTAAAATTTCATGAAAAATCATAAAAGTTATTAATTTTAAGGTAAAAATAAGGTAAAATGGCACTTTTAAGAACACATCACTTTTAAGAACTACATTTAAGCAATCAGGTATCATCATGGCAAGCGGACAGGCAAAAAAAGAGCAGCAGGTCAATGGGCAAGTTTTTTTTGCCAAAAAACATGAACTCACCATCTGTGTTGGCATGGTGCTGTTTGGTATGATGCCCATCCTAAGCCATGCCCAAGCACTGATTCCCTCTGATGCCCCCACCACATTAGAAGACACGATAGAAGGCACAATAGATGAGCTGCCCCCCACCTCTGAGCCTTCCTACATCGTCCCAACCAACTCATCAGAGGACAACGCCACCAGTCTGACAACCCCCAAAACCGACTTGATGCCACTTGATGCCACAAATCATCATGGGGGTCACACCAGTGTGACATCCACCCTCACTGATGTTGATGCTGATATTAATGTCAATTCCAGCCAAGACAGCAGCATCAGCCATCCACCAACATCAGACGCCCCTCATAGCACCAATATCATAAGTTCTGATGTCACCCCTCAAAACCATTACAGCCAAAACCATCCCGCAGACCATCATACCGTAGACCAAAAAAGCCAAAGCCTTGCCAAACTTGCCCAATACTATCACACCAAACCCAGCGATGGTCAGCAAGTGGCCCGCTGCGAGGGCGTATGGGTACAGCCTAGACA
>JBHCFR010000176.1:0-6450 GCA_041801945.1 Moraxella sp.
GTTTTCATACAGGGCTGCAAGCTAGCTATGGCGTGGATGTGGGCAGAGTCCAAGTTCGCCCGCTCATCGGGGTGCACGCCCAAAAAAGTCAAAGTGCGTGACTTGACCGAGAGTGAGCCAGCCTTATCTACTGCCATGAGATTTGGCGAGCAAGAGCGTAAGTCGCTACAAGGTGAAATCGGTCTTGATGTTGATTATGTCATCAGTCCCACCCTAAGTTTGACAGGGGGTATCAGCCATCTTCATGAATTCAAAGACGAGGAGCAGACACTAAACGCCTCCCTAACCTCCATCCGCGAGTACACCAAGGGCTTTAACACCTCCATTGCGACGGATAAGTCACACGCCACCATCGCTCATGTCGGAGTGGAGACAAAGCTTAGTCGGGCAAATCTGCACGCAGGCGTTCATGCCATCCATCAAGACAGCAAGACGGATGTTGGGGGTTCGCTTTGCGTTTTGATTGGCTTTTGGACATAAAAAGTGGTATGATGCCACTTTTTATTTTGCCTAAAATACCATGTTTGAATACCTAAAAGCCTTTCATATCATTGCCATGGTCTGTTGGTTTGCAGCGATTTTTTATCTGCCACGCTTGTTTGTCTATCATGCCATGACTGATGATAAGACCAGTCTGGATCGCTTCATCATCATGGAGCGTAAGCTGTATCGGGGCATCATGACCCCTGCGATGTTGGCAACATGGGTGCTCGGGCTATCCATGGCGGTCATGCATTGGCAAGTTTACAAAACCCAAGGCTGGCTGCATGCCAAAATCATGCTCGTACTGTTGCTGACGCTTTATCATTTTGCGTGCGGATATTTTCGGGTTCGCCTAATGGACAATCCCAAATTTAAGAGCCATGTTTATTGGCGATGGTTTAATGAAATCCCTGTACTCATCCTAATCGCCGTAGTTATCTTGGCGGTGGTAAAACCTTTTTAGGCGTATCCCTCCATTAGTACGGCTGATAAATAAGACAGACATGCCATCAGATGCCATATTATGAAATACCCATGGACAGATCATCATGATTTGTCCATTTTTATCACTCATTAAAAATAATTAAGAATAAAATAAGATTATGTATTTTATATTAATAACTTAAACATAAAACATCATACATTTAAATCCATTAATAAAACTATTTAAAAAATTTTAAGGGTGCAATTAAATATGACCTATTTTACCAAAAAAATAACATTTAAGTGTTTTCATTTCTAACCATTTCTGATAAGATAGACAAAACTTGTTTTTAAAACAAGTGTTTCGTAATAAAAATGAAGTATTAAATGAAGCAGTATGTGGGGTGTGTTTTTATTAAGTTTTTATTAAAAGACAATAATTAAAACGCAAAAACCTGACGAATCGGTCAATAGATGATATGAGTTTTTAAGGTAAATTATTTATATCAAGTGCCGATAAGTCTATTTTCAACATCAATGATGGAGGCGGTCTATGCGGTTAGATGAGTTTTTTACCAGTACATTTTATGGGCGTGACAAAAAACAAGAAGAGGATTTTGACGCCAAGCCCATGAGTGCCATTCAGCATGAGTTGATTAAGCATGCCAATCGTCCTTTTTCTCGTAATGGCAAAGGGGTTATTACCATTGATTTTGGTAACTTTGTCATGGACCTAAAAAGCAAACAAAGCTCCCACCGTCTCACTGGCAGTGTTAGAAGTGATGTTTCATCATCAAGGCAGCATTTCCATCAATTAGATCTTGATGTGTCAGGACAAGACATTACAGACATAAACACCTTGTCCAATTTAAATCGATTCTCCCACATTAATTTGGGTTATAATCAAATTGACGATATTACACCGATTGGTCATCTCACCCAGTTGGTTCGCCTTAGGCTAAACAACAATCACATCAAAGACATTACTGCCATGTCTGGATTGACAAGATTAGAATTGGCAAATCTTGGCAATAATGACATCACAGACATTTCAGCTTTGTCATCTTTGAGTCGATTAAAAGTGTTGGTGTTGTCTGATAATCATATTCATGACATCTCGCCTTTATCTAAATTATTTTCCTTAGAATATTTATATTTAAACAATAATCAAATCAGCGACATTTCTGCACTTAGGCGAGTGGGCTGTTTGGCATATTTTAACACCTTAGATTTGTCTTATAATCAAATATCAGACATCAGTATTTTAGATCGTTTGGTAGAATTGCGGTCACTGAGTCTAAGACACAATCAAGTCACCGACATTTCTGTGCTCTCAGAGCTGACCAGTCTGACAGAAGTTTATCTAGGATACAATCAAATCAGTGACATCCGCCCTCTTGCTGCTCTTAAAAATCTGGCTTGGCTTGGACTAAAAGGCAATCCCATCAGTGCCGATCAGGTGGCGTGGCTGCAAGGCGAATTACCAGAGTGTAATATTTGTTTTGGCGAGGATTGCTGTGATTGACCCTTTGTCTTGACATCAAAAACACGCTTCTGTATATTGGTGGCGTGTTTTTTTATTGCTTAGTTGATGGAGGGTCTATGAAAGCTGTGTTTTTGGATCGCAATACTTTTTTGGATACACTAGATTTACCTGCCCCTGATGGTGTCAGCGATTATGTCATCTTTGACAGTACACCCCAAGATGATGAGAGGATTGTAGAGCGATGTGCTGATGCGGACATCATCATTGTCAATAAAGTGGTGATAGGCCGTGGTGTGATTGAGAGACTGCCTAAGCTTAAACTCATTCAGCTGACGGCCACGGGCATGAATAATGTGGATGTAGAAGCGTGCCACGACCAAGGGGTGGCGGTCAAAAATGTCGTTGGTTATTCCGTGGACAGCGTACCAGAGCATACTTTCATGCTCATGCTATCTGTCATGCGAGCAGGTCTTTATTATCATGACAGAGCAACCGACGGCACATGGCAAGCAGAGGATAAATTCTGTCTGTTAGATGTGCCCATCTTGGATTTGGCAGGGCGAACACTGGGCATCATCGGCAAAGGGGTTATCGGTCAAAGAGTGGGTGAAATTGCCACCGCTTTTGGCATGAGCGTGCTGTATGCCGAACGAGCAGGCAGACCTCCCAGAGACGAGAATTATACCGCTTTTGATGACGTGCTGGCACAGGCAGACATCATCAGCTTGCACTGCCCTTTGAGCGAGGAGACGCATCATCTGATTAATGAGAAGGCCATCGCTAAGATGAAAAAAGCCCCACTCATCATCAATGTCGCTCGTGGGGCGATTGTGGACAGTCATGCCATCATTCGTGGGCTTGAACGTGGGCGGATTTTGGGGTATTGCACTGATGTCTTTGAACATGAGCCACCCAAACAAGACGAACCCCTACTCGCTCTAAAAAATCACCCTCGCGTGATGATGACACCTCATAATGCATGGGCAAGCCAGTCGGCACAACGTCGGCTGTGGGGCATTTTGTGTGAGCAGGTCAGCACCTTTGTGCGTGACGGTCGCTAGGTTGGTGGGTTTTTGTTTTTTTAAGTTTGTGGTTGATAAAGTTTGGAGGGATTGATGAAAATATCCTTGGTTTTTGGCGTGTCTTTGATTGGTTTGGCATTGTCAGCATGTACTGATGAGCCATTGAGCCAAAATGCCACCGCTCTTATCAATGGCTATCATGCACGCCAAATGAGTGCCACCGATGCCCAAAAAGACAGCTACTATTATCTGCTTGGCATCGGCTCAAAAGATGCACCCATCAAGGCTGGCAAAGACTATCATGACGCACTACAACAGGTGCTAGCCAAGCAGATTGATTTAGAAAAAAATATCAGCGAGCTAAATGCAAGGCATCATCTTAATTATCTGTCCACCACATTTAAACTTCATAGCAATCAAAACAAGAATCATCGTGATATTTTTTGTTCACTCACCAGTGAGAATGATGAAGCCCATGAATGTTTTGCCCTGTTACCCAGTCCCAACACAGACATCACACCTTATCAGATATTAAAGGAGCGTTATTGGACATTTTTAAACAATCCGCCTGCCATCATGCTTGACACGATGCGAGCGGATAATCTGCTGCCTGATTATCAAGTATTAAATCATGGACAAAGAATCCATCTGATACATACGTTAACCAAAAGCCCCAATCAAGCCATGAGCGATTTGTCAGCTGAACTGTCTTTATTAAGAAGTCATTTGGCAAATGCCAATACATTGATAGAAAAAATGATTTTTAGCAATATGATCATCCATCAATTACAAGCCATGGTCTTTTTAAAAAATCAGCACCTAGCCATATCTACCGACATCATATCACCGATGACATCTGATGAGCTTAGCCTAAGTACTGCAATCACTGCTGAATTTATGCTAAATTATGAATGGTATAACAACTTAGATACTTATTTGGATGATGATATGGACATAAAAACAAGGCTGTTTTATAAAAAACACCGCACCATCAATCAAAGTGCTGAGCTTTATGAAAAAGGCATCGCATTATCACAATTATCCGCCAGCGATTTTGCCGCCACATTCCATGATGAGATGACATCGCCAAAACAAGATTATCTTAATTATGTAGGAAGCACCTTGGTGAATATCGCCCTACCTGATTATAAGCACTATGCCGCCCGAGTCAAATCTTTGGACAATATCATCAACATCGCCAATCACGTCATGAACGATACACCGCTACATAACGTTTTTGCACCGACATTGACAGGGAGCGATATTCAAAAAACACGCATCTGCCTGCAAAATCCCCTTAGTCAAAATACAGACAGCTCCAACGAATCCAACAAAAAATATGAGTGCCTAGCCATTATCCCCTAACACATTGGGTACTTAAAACGGCACATCACTCTCCCAATCCATCCAGACACCATGTGTTGGGTGCTTTAAGCGAAGTTTGTGAGCGTGCAGGTTTAGACGTGGGGCGAGTTCTAGGGCGGTATCTTCGGCATAAATGGGGTCGCCGATCATCACATGACCGATATGCGACATATGCACTCTGAGTTGATGACTTCTGCCTGTGATGGGTTTTAGTGCCACTCGGGTGACCGCATGAGCCTTGCCTGTCTTATCGGTGCGTAGTTCGTGGTGCATGACCTCATAATGGGTCAAGGCTTGCTTATGCCATGCTGTATCCACGATGTGTCTGGGTTTGGTGGTGGGCTCGTAGCGGACAGGCACATCAATCGTCCCTTGTTTTTGGTCATGCTCTATCGTCCCAAACACCACCGCCTCATACTGTTTTTGAGGCAGACGATGGATGAATTGTTTGGCGATGTGGCTCTGAGCCTGCTCATGCTTGGCAAAGATGATAAGCCCTGAGGTATCCATGTCAAGCCGATGAATGAGCCTGATGTTAGGATTGATTTTTAATAGCCGAGATTGCAGACTCACCTTTAAGGTGCGACCATCCACGCTAAGCAGTCCTGCTGGCTTGTCCCCCACCCAAATGTCATCGTCTTCATAGATGGTGATGACATGAATGAAGTTCTTGATGTCATCATCACTGTGATGACTTTCTTGGGCATTGAGCTTGGCGATTTTGTCGTCGTTTAGGCGGTCGTGTTTCATGGGAAGTAGGGGCTGATGATGGGCATTAATCGTGTTAATCGGTGTATTTGATAAATTCAAATTGCCATGCTTGGCGAAATTTTGTTATTATAGCATAAAGCACGGGGCGAGTTGGTGCGTCAGTGGACTCATCAATCTCATTCATTAAGATTGATTTGTCATTTGCAGTATTTTTACAAAAACCATCTTGAAAATTATCCAATTGCCCTTATGATATACAGACATTCACTAATTATTAAGGTAATATCTCATGAGTATCATTAACGCCACCGAAGCCAGTTTTGAGCAAGATGTGTTGCAGTCTGACAAGCCTGTTCTTGTGGATTTTTGGGCAGCATGGTGTGGTCCTTGCAAGGCGATTGCCCCTATTCTAGAAGACTTAGATGCAGAATATGGCGATAAGTTCCAAATCGTGAAAGTTAATGTGGATGAAAATCCAGAGGTATCTGCACGTTTTGGCATCCGCAGCATTCCTACCTTGTTCGTCTTTAAAAATGGCGAAAAAGTGGATACGGTCGTCGGCAGTCGCCCTAAGTCAGAATTTGTAAGCTTACTTAACAAGCATTTATAAGTTTAACTTCTACACCGTCTCACACCTAAGAAATCCATGACGATGTGGATTTCTTATTGTCATTTTTTGCATTAGTAGGGCAAATCTCTTGACATTCGCTTTCATAAGCGTTATTATTCTACGCTGAATAATCCATTCAAATTCATTGTTCTGTTCGCTGTTTCTTGGTTATTTGTCATATCTTTTCTATATCTTTTTCCCTATCAAAACTCCAATCTAGACTCTCTCATGAATCTTACCGAACTCAAACGCAAGTCCGTAGGCGAGTTATTGCACATCGCCCAAATCATGGGACTTGAAAACATGGCGCGTAGCCGCAAACAAGACATTATTTTTGCCATCCTAAAAAC
>JBHCFR010000177.1:0-3698 GCA_041801945.1 Moraxella sp.
AGCCTGCCATGAGCTTATGGGATAAGATTGTTGCACGCTTACAGGCGAGTAAAAACACCCAATTGTAATTTTCCTAATTTTAATTTTAAAATCACGCATCATTAAGATTAAAGATTCTATCTCAATTACTCTTATGAGACCCGTTAGTACAAACACAACGAGAACCATCATGCCAAAACAAATCATTCATACTGACCACGCACCAAAAGCAGTAGGAACTTACTCTCAGGCAGTCAAAGTCGGTCATACCGTCTATGTGTCAGGACAAATTGGATTGGACCCTGTCAGTATGACTTTACGGGAGGGTTTTGCCGCCCAAGCTGAGCAGGTGTTTGATAATATTGAAGCCATTGCCAAAGAGGCAGGAGGCAGCTTAGATGACGTGGTCAAATTTAATGTGTCTCTTGCTGATTTGAGCGACTTTAATGAGTTAAATACCATCTTTGAATCTCGTCTGAATGCACCCTATCCTGCTCGTGCCGCCCTAGAAGTATCCGCCTTGCCAAAAGGGGCTTTGGTAGAGATAGAAGCGATTTTGTACATTGAATAAGTAGATGCTTGGATGATGAGAAAGGTTAAGGGTGTAGACATACGCCCTTATTTTATGGCTGATGATCATGGTGTTAAATCTATGTTGCTACAAGTTGCCCTACCTGTGCCATTATATCGGGTATTTGATTACCTAGATGCCCCAAATCATGAGGGAGACAGAGAGCTGCCCAAAGTGGGGGTGCGTGTCAAAGTACCTTTTGGTGCACAAAAAATCATCGGCATCGTAGTATCTCACATTCACCCTAAGGACAGCGATGTACCACAAAATAAGCTCAAACCCATTATAGCCGTGATTGATAAAGAGCCTCTGTTGGATGAGTATTTTTTCAAATTAGCCTACTGGCTGTCTTCTTATTATCATCATCCGTTTGGAGATACGGTTGCTGTTATGCTGCCTACGCTCATCAGGTCAGGAGAGGTGGTAGAAGATACGCTGTGGCAATATCGCATGAGCCTATCAGCCGATGACCCTCTGATTAAAAAAACGCTTAGTAAAACCGCCAAAAAACAATGGGCAGATTTATCCATCATTCGTGAGAACCCCAACTGCACCACGCAAGCTCTAAAAGTGCTTGGTGTGAGTGAGAAAAATGTGGCGATGTTCTTGGAGAGAAATCTGATAGAGCGTTACGCTATGCCAAAGATGCTGCCACCGCTCCCAAAAATCAGACAACAGCCACTGACTCTAAATGATGAACAGCAGGCGGCACTGTCTGTCATAGAGCATGGCATCAAAACCAATAAGTATCAAGGCGTGATGTTAAATGGCGTAACAGGCTCAGGAAAAACAGAAGTCTATCTACAAGCCGTGCAGCAGGTGTTAGAGCAGGGCAAGCAGGTGCTCATCATGGTTCCTGAGATTGGATTGACACCACAAAGTCGTGAGAGGTTTTCGGCACGTTTTCAGGCGAACGTTGTTGTGCTGCATTCAGCACTTAACGATAAGGAGAGGCTCGCAGGTTGGCAGGCGTGTCGGCAAGGATGGGCACAGATTGTCATCGCCACTCGTTCGGCGTTATTTTATCCATTTGCCAATTTGGGCATCATCATCATTGATGAAGCTCACGACACCAGTTTTAAGCAACAAGACCATCTGCGTTACCATGCTTGTGACGTAGCACTGTATGTGGGGGTGTTAAAGCAAATTCCCGTGGTACTAGGCACAGCCACACCAAGTCTTGAACAGATAAAGCTCATCCGTGATGGTAAGCTAGTGGAGTGCCAACTGACCAAGCGCGCAGGAGGTGCAAGTCCTCCGACCTTTCGTCTTGTGGATATGAGGGTGGGGACGAGATGGCAAACGGACATGGCAGGCGAGAGTCGTGATACCGAGCTAGCTCATGAGACGGTGCAGGCGGTGCGTGAGACGTTGGCACGTGGAGAACAGGTGCTGATGTTTTTAAATCGGCGTGGTTATGCACCGATACTCTTATGTGCTGCATGTGGCTGGCAAGCGGACTGCATACGATGTAGCAGCCATCTAACCTTGCACAAAAACCCTTTTAAAAAAACACGTCATGTGAATGAGCGTTATCTGTATGATTATCTAAAATGCCATCATTGCGGCTATCAAGTGATGACCCCCAGCACTTGTCCGAGTTGCCATAGCTCAAACCTCATTCATCTAGGACAGGGAACAGGGCAGTTATATGAAAGATTGCACGCAATTTTTGCCAATCCACAAACAGTGCAGCACCCTTATCCTATCGTGCAGATAGATCGTGATACGGTACGGGGTCAGGGCGGTGTGAGAGGAGCGTGGGATAAAATCTATGAGCGTGTTAGGTCAGACGAGCCGATGATATTGGTGGGCACACAGATGCTCGCTAAGGGACATCATTTTCCCAATGTGACTTTGGTGGTGATTCTCAATAGTGACAGTGGGTTTTTATCTTCTGATTTTCGTTCGCCTGAGCATACCGCCCAAACCATCATGCAGGTGGCAGGCAGAGCAGGCAGAGCAGGTAGAGCAGGGCAAGTACTCATACAGACCTTTAATCCCAATAACCCTTTATTGCTTGATTTAATCAAATGTGGCTATACGAAATTTGCCGATGATTTATTGCTAGAACGACAGGCATTGGGCTTACCACCTTATAGCCATGCAGTACTGATTCGGGCACAAGCACAGCAGCTAGATGTCGCCAACAACGCCATCATCGCCGCCAAAAACCACCTACCCAAAGATCATCCTTTTGCCGTAATCGCCCCTGTTCAAGCACCTATGGTCAAAAAGAACAATCGCTTTCATGTGCACCTGCTTATGCTTGCCAAAGAAAGAAGGGTATTGCACGAACTCTTATCGTGGTGGTGGCATGATGTGCTTAGCTTGCCTAGCACCAAAAATGTCAAAATGTCCATAGATGTTGATCCTATGGGCTGGTAACCACGCTATTTGTCATCGCTCTTATTAAATTTAAGACCAGATGTCTTAATCGCCCAAACGAGCTCCACCAAAGCACGATTATTGGTCAAAGGCTCGCCATCTATGATTAGGACATAACCTGTATTATCAATCCACAAAAACATGAAGCTGGTCGTTGGCATAAGCAGCTCAACATCGTCAAATAATGACACAGCTTGTTCTGCCATGGTAAGACCACGTTCACGCTGACGTACAAAGAAATCAAAGAAGTCCGCACCTGCTACCGCCAGCCTGTCCGCCTCATCGCTGGTATATCCAATACGAGCCAAACAAAAGCCTTCATTAGAACCAATAGCGGCTTTACGTGTTCCTGACAAACTGGCGACCACATAAGGTAAAAACTTATCTAGGGGCACATTTGGGGCAGGTAAATCCTGAGATAAGCGTTGCACCCAGCCCTTTTCTAAGAATTCTTCAAGCCATTCATGAGGGTGGTGATCAAGCCAGTCCTCGGTAAGAACACAGTGGCTTTCTGACACCAAAAATTGTAGGGCTTTGTGCCTCTCATCAGGACTGGCATCGGCAAAAGCATGCATTGCACCAGAGGGTGTTAGCATGAGATAAGGGGGTTGTTGATTGCTTGGCATAAATTTAGATGTCCGTTGGTTATAAGGAGATCATATAAACAAGTGAACGCACCATGCGTCGCATCTCTTCACGATTACGAGCATCTACAATCATGACATTGGCGGCAATGCCTCGTTCTACCAGTCTTTGAGAG
>JBHCFR010000178.1:0-9251 GCA_041801945.1 Moraxella sp.
CATCACGCATCTTTTGACCTATCAGAGGAGCGTGGCAAGCGGCGGCGAGATGGATTTATCAGCTCTTTTTGCGGTGTATAACTACCTGTCGTGGCTGTCGGATCATGTGCATGAGATTGATGATAAGCAGGTGTTGCCATCACAAAGGATGTTTTTGGCAGATGCTATGACCCATGTGTTTGACATCCATGAGAGTTGCCGAGGTGTGTGATGACAGAGGTTAGTGCAGAGGCAGTGCGATTTAAACAAGAGGGACAGGCAAGACAGTTTGATCTCTTTGTGAACAGAACGCTCATGCTGCTGTCAGATCATCCACAGGGCATGACACTGGCGAGCGTACAGCGTGTCATCGGCATGTCCGCCAAGACTGCCAAAGCCGTGCTTAGCGTGACAGCAGAGCAAAGAGATGGCAGATTTTTTAAATGTAAACCCACCACTCAGAGGAGAAAAAGATGAGTGAACTAAGAAGTACTGACGTCTGTGAATTTATCACAGACCTAACCGCTGGGGCTTTTGCCGAGCAAATCGGCATGGCGATCAGCGATGTATGCAGCCAAGTGGTCGCCACAGGCAAGAGAGGGCAGGTGAAATTAACCCTTGATGTCTCTCTTTTGGGCGAAAAAGGCATGGGGCAGGTTAAAGTTAAGCACAAACTTGACTACACTGCACCTGAGATGTTTGGCTCACGCAAAGAGGATTATGAAAGAGAAACCCCCATGTTCTGTAATCGTCATGGCGTGGTTAGTCTGTTTCCTGCTGATGAACCCCAACTTTTTAAAGCCGAAAATTAAGGAGATGTTATGACAAATATTTTTCAAAAACACGAATCTGATTTGGCGGTCGTCGCTGATCTGACACGTCCAGATGTGCTCAAATTCGGTGACAATGGCATTGCTTATAATGGCAATGTCGTACTAAATAACATTGATCCTTTTTTAAGTGGTCGCACCAGAAAGCAAGGCGTGTTTAACACCAATGATTTAGAGTCTTTTGGGGCGTTCGTCCATGCACATGGCTCAGCTTTTCACAGTCAGATTTTTATTGATAAAAATGCCATGAAATGCGTGGCGATACTAAACTTTGATGATGCGGACTATGAAATGGGGCATTGTGACTTTCGTGCGGTGCTGACTGCCACGCCAACCAAAGCCTTTGAGAAAGTCTTACAGATGCACGGGCGTGGACGCATTGACCAAAAGGAATTTGCCTTATTCTTGGAAGACTGGGGCGGTGAGTTTGTCGCCTTGGACGAGCATGGCGTGGAAATCCCTATGAAAAAAGCCATCGCCGTCATCCGAGACATGCAGATTGATGAGCTGACCGAAAGCAGTAGCCAAGTCGGCAATTTTAGAGAGTCTCGCTCACGCTTGGAGTCGGTGGCGGTCAAATCGCAAGCAGGACTTCTGCCAGCTTATTTTGAAGTCAAAAACTCGCTGTATGAGACCCTAAGCGAGGCAAAGACTGTTAGATTGAGGCTATCCATCAGTACCGTGAGTGGCAGCCCTGAATTTGCCCTGTCCATCGTGGGTTATGAGCTTTTGGCCAATGATCTTGCCGATGATTTCTTGGCGGCGGTGAAAAATGAGCTTGCCAGTGAATACTGTTTGTTCTTTGGGAGATTTGATGCTTAATTAAAAGGCTCGCCCACGGCGGCAGTTGTGGGCGACTTTGAGAAAGGATTTAATTAAGGTGATTAAATTTTATCTTGTCACATATTTCATGGGAGTTAAAACATGACAAAATTTAAAGTAGGCGATAAGGTTTATTGTCCTGCATTTTTTGGTGGAGCGGTAAATGTATTATTAGAGCCGAATGATACCAATTACGCATTATCAATACTTAACGGCTCTACACGTGATTTTACTCGCGAGGGTAAATATGACCATTTGAGTAAAGCATCAAGCATTTTCCATGCCACCCAAGAAAATTACGAACTGCTGTCAAAACTCTACCCACAAATAGCGTTTGAAGAACCAGTCAAACAGCCCACGTCAAGAGAAATCATACAGGCATACATTGACAAGCAGGGATATTGTCCTTGTTGGTGTGAACATAGCAATGAATTTAAACTTGACGAGAATAGTAGGGTAGGAATCATCGTAAGATACGACAAAGATTATTACATCACTTGTAATGGCTCCTATTGGAACTATGCCGTCCCATTTGACCCATCAACCATGACAGAGATTACGGAGTTGCCATGACCATAGATGACATCAGACGTAAGATTTTAGATGAGCATTATGTGGCGTCCGCCAAATACGCTCACAATCATCAAGACTACGAGGCAGGGATGATTGATGCACTTAATTTTGTGTTGGATTTATTAAATAATGAGCCACACACTCGCATGGCAACACTTGTCATACCGCATGATAATTGCTAAGGGAGACGGTCATGAACAAACTCAAACAGCTTACTGCCGAGCAAAGAAAGTTAGAATCCGACCGCTTCTGGTCGGCAACCGATGACGCTATTTTTCCGCCGATAACGATTGCAGTTGTCCTTGACAAATCACTGTCATGGCTACAAGCCAAACGGTGCAATGGGGACGGCATACCGTTTATTAAGCAATCCAAAAAAGTGATTTATTACCAAAAATCGGACGTGCTAGACTTCATCAATCAGTACGCCAAAATCCCCCACACTTCACACCCTAGCTACTATGAGCAAGCCCGATAAGGGCTTGTTTACTTTGGGCGAGCAGCTCTTCACGCCTGCCTCCTAGCACCGTCTTCTCAATGTCATTCATCGCTTGACGTAGCTTTTTATCGCTCACTTGGATATATCCTGCCGTGACATCCGCATCATCTTTGTGGTTAAGCAAGCGTTTGATGGTGTACTGTCCATAGTCTAGGTTTTCGGCAATAGAGCCAAACGTCCGCCGCAGGTCGTGAAAGGTAAATTTTATCCCGCACTGGGCGTTAATCTTTTCACGGATTTTAGACACATTGACAATGTGTCCGCTTTCGGATTTGGTGGACGGAAATACCCAATTACTGCTGATTTGGCGGCGACGTTTTTTCATTATCGCCCATAATACATCGCCCATTGGCAGGGTATGGCTTTCGCCATTTTTAGGGTCAATGGACGTGATAAAGCCATGTTTTAAGTCCACTTCCGACCATGCCAAACTCTCACATTCGGCACGGCGAAAGCCTGTCAGTATCAATGTCAATAAAAAATCGCGGTTGGTGTTCAACGTTTGCCCACGTCCATTATATTCAATGACTGCATTTATCCAGTCAGGCATTTTGTCTTCATTGATGTAAGTTTTTCGTCTTTTGATGGTGTTCCATGATTTTTTGGCGGTCAGCGTGCGAGTGGGTGCAACGCTTGATAAAATGGGGTTTTCATCATCATCCAAATAATGCTCCACCGCAAAATTATACACCGCTCGGAACACACGCATTGCCAAATTTGCCTGTGCTGGGCTTGCCTGTGTCAGATCCTTGTGTTTTTGTTGTATCATTTTACGGTTAATCTCGCCCATCTTGCACGCCTGCCAATCCGCCAAATACACCGTCATGACCCTGTCGTAATCTTTGAGCGTGTTCGGCTTTAAGGTGCGTTCGGATAAAAAGGCGGTGTATGCGTCTGATAGCGTAGGATGTTGGCGGTGTTGCTTGCGTTCGTGTTCGTGGGTTTGTCTGCCTTGGCGTTTTAGTTCGTTAGGGTCAATCCCACGACCCATCAGTGCCAATGTCTCGCTTGCCTTTTGGCGTGCCTGTGACAAGGTCATTTGTCCGACAATGCCGAGCGTGTGGCGGATGGTCCGCCCATTCACCTTTTTTTCTACAACATAGGTTTTGTATGTTTTTTGAACACGCAGGGCAAAACCGATTAATTCACTGTCTCGGTAAATGGCGGGTTCAAGCGGCAGGGAGTCTATGAAAATTTTTGTTAATTTAACTCTTTTGTTTGTGTCCGTCATTGTGTATAATACGCCATATTGCAATATATGGCGATATTCTACAATATTTTTGCGTAGTCTACTATCAGTCTACTAAAAAATATTTGCATTTTATTTTGACTTGGTGTAGAATATGCACATCAATAAGTTGTTGTATTTATTGATGATTTTTTCAAGGGCTCATAGCTCAGTTGGTTAGAGCAGAGGACTCATAATCCTTTGGTCGCAGGTTCAAGTCCTGCTGGGCCTACCAGATATACCTCTTATAAGTTTCTAATTTATAAGAGGTTTTCCTTTGCCTGCTAATTTTGTTGTAAGAGTGGTTTGGCGTGGGTGCGATTTTGGGTGTTTTTGTATTTTTGGTTGATTGGGCGTAAAAAGCGTGGTTTGAGCATAGATTTCATCAAAATCCCGTCTTATGCCGCCCAAGCACACAGCCCTACCGCCCTTACAGACATAAGAATAACAGGTAAGCGGCTTTTGTGGCATGAAAATTAGACTTTGATTTGGATGGATTTGAACGGCAAGATGACATGATGACAGTTGAAGTGATTGACACAGCAAGCCTGATTTACGCCTTTGATTTTGTGGGCGTGGTCGCCTGTGCGGTGGCAGGGACGATGCTTGCCATCAGTAAAGACTTTGATTTCTTCGGCTGTATCTTGGTCTCTATGGTCAATGCCATTGGCGGCGGCACCCTCCGTGATGTGATGTTGGATCGTCATCCGTTATTTTGGACATCAGATTTGAACTATGTCTTTGCCATCACCATCACGTCCATCTTGTGCCAAATGTTTTTTCGTCCCTCAGTGCGTACAAACAGTATCTTAAAATTATTTGACGCCATTGGTTTGTCAGCGTTTAGTGTGATTGGACTGACAGTGGCATTATCCATGGGGGCTACGCCGCTTGTGGCGGTGATGATGGCGGTGATGACCAGTATCGCTGGCGGTATCATGCGTGACATGATTTGTCAGGAGTTGTCCATGGTGCTACAAAAAGAGATTTATATCACTGCCAGCATCATGGGTTCATTGGTTTATTTGGGTCTTGGAGAGCTGGGGGTGGTGTCATGGCTGTGTGAGCTTGCCATGCTGATGACGGTTTTTGTCATTCGTATGTTGGCGGTGCATTATGATTGGCACCTGCCAAGCATTAGAATGGTGTAACTCATGAGTGATGATGTAAAAAATGCCCATGATCTAAAAAATGTGCGACTTGATCGCTCACTGTGCGATTCATGAGCATACCCGTATGAGTGACAGGTAGAATTAAGTAATCACTGGCATGAGGCAGCTCGGTTTCAAACACAAATACTGTGCCATCATGGGGGTGCTTGGTGCGATAATGGTGGTTGTGATAAGCCAAAAAGGGTAGTCCGATACCTTGGGATTTGTTTCCTGCGATAACACCAAACTCTACACCATCAGGTGCAGCTGGACAGGTGCCATCCAAAGCACCAAGATAAGAGCGTCCAACAAGCGGTGATAACGTGCGACGCACATAGGTGGCACATACACTGCCTTGATGAGGTGTCCCAAGCGATACGCAGCGATGAACTTGCCACATTGGATAGTCGTGCAAAAATTGACGAATAACCAAACCACCCAAGCTGTGAGCAACCAAATTTAACGGTTGACTAGATTCGTGATGGGTGAGCAGATAATCATGAATGCGTCTGGCATGAGTTCTGATGTCTTGTCGCAGGCTTTGATAGCTTGGTGTATGAACAGTAAAACCTGCTCGCCGCAGACGGCTCGCAAGCGGATAAACAACAAGACTGTTTTGGTGCAAACCGTGTAAGATGAGCGTGGTGGGTTTATTTGCCACGGTAAGTGATGCGTCCTTTGGACAGGTCGTAAGGGGTCATTTCCACTTTAACCTTATCGCCAGTCAAAATACGGATATAGTGCTTACGCATCTTGCCAGAAATGTGTGCAATGATTTCATGTCCGTTGTCAAGGCGGACTTTAAACAGGGTGTTTGGTAGCGTGTCAATGACCTCGCCTTCAAATTCAATGATGTCGTCTTTTTTTGCCATAGTGATGCTAAGTTAAAATAAAGTGAGTATTATAGTGGAAAATGATACAAAAAGCAAATGACCCTCTATTTTTAAAAATTTGACATGGCTTATGCAGCTTAGAAAAAATAAGAATTATTCTTAAATAAAAGGTATCCCATGTCTATTTGCCAAACAATCTCTTGTTTGTCATTGCTGATTGCCTTGGGTGTTCCTAGATGATCGGCATGAACAGAGTAGGCTTTTGATTCAATTTGATGCATGGTGTTTTACTTATTCTTTAATAGGTTTGAAAACTAATCTGCCCCCAAGCTCTATATCAGAGGTTTCTGATATGTATATTTCATGATAAGCAGATGGTGCTATCACATCATTTAAATCATAATACTCCATTGATTTTTTTTCATCATTCCAAACTGCATATTTCAACTCGTATTTACCACCTTTTAAAAGCTCGGATCCAGTTTCTGAATAAACATCGCAAGTATATATGCGTATTGAGCCTGTGTTTTTGCAATCAATAAAAGTTCCGCCTTTCGTACCGCCAATCCAAATAGCACTATTTGGCACATTGGAGGGTTTATCTGGCATTTCTTGATGTTCTGAATCTTTGCATGAACAAAGAGTGAAAACTAAACATCCCAATAAATATAAATATTTTTTCATAAATACTGTTTTTTTAGAAAATACTTGTTTTAGCATAATTTAGCATCTGATGCAATATGCATGAGAAAATTAAAATAACATAAGATTTTATAATTATTCCATCACTCTTGAATGTCAATCAGTACTGTCCTAGAATCATCTTTTAGGCTTCTTTTGATGAATTTAATTCTTGATACCAAATAAGCTTCATCAGCTTGCTCGTAATACACAACTAAGCCATAACGTTTATCATGTATAACATATTGATAATCTTCAAAATTCTTTATTCCCAAAGCGGATAATTTTGGCTCTCCTAGTTTTTTGATGACCTCATCTCTGGTAATTCCTAAAAAAGATTTGTCTAGTATTAAGCCATTTATTTATATTGTATTTTTAACAGGATAATCTTGTGTATTTTTAACAGGATAATCTCGTATTTTTTCATAATAGTACACAGTAGATGCCCATCCTAATGATAGCATAGTGAAAATTAATATACTTATTTTATGTTTTTTGATATTCATTAATCAATCCTCCTTATTTTGATTCAAAGAGTATTATGACATTGTTGTTTATCTGTTATTAAAAATAAGGATTCCATGAATTCATCGCCTATTTTTGTCTGATGGGTATTTCCTTGATAATTTATCATAACATTAAAAGACTTGACGCTAAATATAGTAAATGAAACGATATTTTCATCCCCTATATGCCACTGATGTATCTCATTGCCCTTGCCGTGATAAGATGGCATAGGTGGAAGATTGTTTAGGGTTTTTGTGCTAAAATTCATACCAAAATACATATAAACATCACCATGATGTTGGCTCCCTAGCTCAATCCTAATGGGAACATCTTTATAAAAAAATTTAAATTCTGTAAAATCTTGATATTTATTTTTTTGAACTTCAATATTGTCGGGCAAGCAAGCACCAAGTGCTATAAAATCATAAAATACATTTGGACTTTGGCAAGAATGAGCTTGTCCCTGATTGCTCCAAAAAAGCGGGATAAACAAGATAAATAAACATAAGGGTTGTTTAAACACGAAGAATCCCTCTTAAAATCATACTAATAACAAAAAAAGACAATCCGAAGACACACAAAAACATTTCAGATCTAGTTGCTTTTGGGTGTTTCATTCCGGGATAGATAAAAAATATTTTATTTCTTATTGAGTATTTTCCTGCACCAAAAACAAACATTATAAAACAAAAAAATTGAACATATGGTAATAATGTTATGAACAATCGCATACTGTCACCCTTCCTGTAACAACCTCAGACCAACCAACTGTGCCAATAACACTATTGTCCCAACCAGCACCTAGCGATGGAGATAGAGATGACAAATCAGTTCTTGCTTCACCTAGCTGAATTAATGACCCACCTACGGTTGCACCAAAGCCAAAACCATAACCAGCTTTTTTATACCGACCATTAAACACATCTAAGTCAAAATCATTTCGCCCATCTTCCAACACAACCGAACCCCCACCACCACTGATAAATGCTCCAAGCCCAACTGCTGAACCAAATGTTTTTATCCTTGCAAAACCTTTTCTGTCGCCAATGCATTCACTCCAAAGTGTGTAATATTCAAAAATACCTCCGCCTCCAATAACAAAGCTTCCACCCAAGCTTGTCCCTTTCCATCTAATTAACCCAAAAGGATCCACCCCCTCCCAAGGTCTCCCATCCACATACCCATAAGTATTTAACCCACCCATCAGCCCAATCGGATCGCTCGTCAAATACCGTCCAATACTTGGGTTGTAGTATCTATGGTAGTTGTAGTGATAGCCTGTCTCTTGGTCGTAGTATTGTCCTGCAAATCTTAGGTTGAATTGGAAGTTGTCTTTGCTTTGGATTTGTTTGGTTTCTCCAAAGGTATCCATCTCAATGCTCCAAACAATCTCTTGCTTGTCATTGATGACGGCTTGTGTATTCTTTAATGCTCTTAATATCATATCTTATCCTAATAATATTAAAGATCAATCATTAAATATATCTTTGCTAGGCACCAATATTAAATTAACTTTCAAGCCCATGGTGTAACCATTAAATCCAACAATATTATCACTGTTTAAATGCCCCTTTTCTAAAAAATCACTTAATGGTACTTTTGTTTTATTATCTTCCACAAAGATTGTAAAGTTATCAGAAATTATGACCTCACCTGTATTTTCATTATAAACTGTACAATAAAAAGAATAAATTTTGCTAGACTTGTGGCATTTATACCATTGTCCACCATCTAAATGACCATGCCAAAATGCCTCCTTTGGGATATTTTTATGGCGAAGTGGAGGTTGTACATCATTTTTATTTTCCGTACAACCAAATAAAATAATTAACATAAAAGTTACAATAAAAATTTTCATAAATATTTCAAACCCTTAAAAGTATAAATTCCCTAATATAATGGTGATTCATAAGCAATTTATGTAAAAAAAGAGGGGGCGGTTAGGGTGATTTGTAAGATAATTCCCTAGATGCCTCTGCACTTTCATTTTCAGACTGAGCATATTCAAGATAAGACCTTACCCAATGCTTCTCTTCCGCACTTAATGTTTCGCTCTTCTTCCAAAATTCATTATGCCCAAAATATTCATAAAGTTTACTGACCGCATATGAATGATCAATAAATCCTCCATCAAAAAATCTCAATGTA
>JBHCFR010000179.1:0-5588 GCA_041801945.1 Moraxella sp.
GCGTATTGGGTGCGAGTGGTGGGCAGCTTTTTGATGACCTGATACATGAGGGGCTGAGTGGCAGATGGCTCATCTGATTCGTTGTGTCCGTTACGGCGATAGCAGACGATGTCTAGCACGACATCACGACCGAACTCTTTACGATAATCTAGCACGAGCTGACTGGCGAACACGACCGCCTCTGGATCATCGCCATTCACGTGTAAGATGGGTGCGTGTACCATTTTGGCGACATCGGTACAGTATTCGGTAGAACGTGCATCTTCGGGGCGAGAGGTGGTAAAGCCCACTTGGTTGTTAATCACGATATGCACCGTGCCGCCTGTCTTGTAGGCACGGGTTTGTGACATTTGGAAGGTCTCTTGGTTCACGCCTTGCCCTGCAAAGGCAGCATCGCCATGCACGACGATGGCAAGCACCGTGCTGTTATCAATGGCATAGCCGTATTCTTCGGAGCGACGTGCTTGACGAGCGCGCACAGAGCCTAACATGACAGGCGAGACGATTTCTAAGTGTGATGGGTTGTAGGCTAGGGCAAGGTGTAATTCACCGCCCTTGGTCACGACGTTAGAGCTAAATCCGTTATGGTATTTGACGTCGCCTGAGCCTGTGGTTGGCTGAATTTTACCATCAAACTCATCAAAGAGTACCGCAGGGTTTTTGCCCATGATGTTGACCAACAGGTTCAAACGCCCACGGTGTGCCATGCCGATGACCACTTCTTTGGCACCATACTCGCCCACACGCTGAATCATCTCATGCACGGCAGGAATGAAGCTCTCGCCACCTTCAAGACCGAAGCGTTTGACGCCTGTGTATTTACGTGCTAGGTATTTTTCAAGTCCTTCGGCGGCGGTCAGACGGTCAAGAATTTCAAGTTTTTTGTCTTTGCTAAACTCAATAAAGCCTTGATTGGACTCAATATAAGTCTCAATCCACTTTTTCTCGGTGGCGGTAAAGACGTGCATGTATTCATAGCCGATACTACCACAATAAATCCGCTCACACACCTCGATAATCTCACGCAGTGTCGCCTCCGATTTGCCGATGCTCATCAAGTTGGTGGGGAATACCGTGTCAAGATCTGCCTCGGACAGGCCGTGATATTGTAGGGTTAAATCCTCAATCTCATCTCGTTTTTGGAGTCCTAGCGGATCAAGATTTGCCTTACGATGTCCACGGCGGCGATAGGCACTGATGAGCTGCTGTACCGACATTTGTTTGGGGTCACACTCGCCTGTACCGACTGTCTGCACGACAGTACGAACCCCTTTTTGGTTACGCGCAAGCAGTAAGAACTGCTCTCTGATGGCACCATGAGGCGCGTCATTTTCTTGCTCATAATCGGCAAAATAGTTTTGCCAATCCTCGCTCACGCTGTTTTTATCTGCCAAATAATCCTCGTACAACGCTTCAATATACGCCGCACCATCCGCTGTCAATTCGGTACTCTGATAAGCCACCGTGTCTTTGCTGTTTTTTGTCATATCATTCGCCATGTTAAGGAAAATTTTGTTTGATGCCACTCGGCTAACCATGATGTTTTTTGGCAAAATCGCCCTAAAAACTCATCCTCGGCACATCAAAATTCATTCACAAAACCGCCTACAAAATAGAAGGATAGGCTCTGCAAAATAAATACTGCATAGTTTACGCCATTTAACAAAATATAACAAGTTGCAATGGTTTTAAAAAGTGTGAACAAATCTTAATTTTTTGCCACAAAACAGTTGTATTTGGGGTGATTATGTCAAAATTTGGTTTTGATTGAGTTTTTTAAATATGAGTTTTGGAAAAGTTAATCGGTCAGGTGGCTGGATTTGACAACAAAAGCCCACCAGTGGCGGGCTTTTGGTATGAGTGTTGGTGGTCAGAGAATGAGACCCATGCCTTGATTGAGTTTAGCCAGAGTGTCACTGGTGTTGTCTGATAAATCTGAGCGATGACCTCTTGCCCTCCCTGCCAAACCGAGTACCAATGTTTCATAAATCGTGAAAGTCTAAGCGGCCTCATCTGCAATATTTTTGACAGCCATGACTTTCTCCTGTGTGAAGTTAATATTAAACAATGATTAAATTTACTTAATTTACTTAGGGTTTGATTTATCCTTTTGCATCTCTAAAATCTCTCTACCGTTTTTAGCCTGCCATAAATCACCTACTAAAAAGATAATAAAAAGCAAAATAAACCAAACCGTATTTGAAATCCTCTCAACACGATTGTCTTTTTTTATCAGGTTTAATGTATCATCATATGACCTGATGGTTTTACCATTCACGCTTAGGGAGACCAACTGAGGGTGAGGATTATCAAACCATAAAAAACTTTTTTCTTTATACCAACCTACTCTAACCTGCTGGTTAATATATGGTTTTATTTCTTTTTCTTCCATGCACCATGCAGTCGCTGGATTATGATAGGCGGCATGGCTACAATAATAAGTCACGCCACGCAGACTGTTTTTGGGCACCACCACAATAAAGTATGCGTTAGAAGCTCTACCAGTCCTTCTTCTTTCAACTTTTAGCGTACCCTCACTATAATTGAGCTCGGATTCATCAGGAAAGCCTCTGCCCTCCCAAGAAGCCATCGGTCGAATAACCGCCAGCCACAAACCAAGCGTAATCATTAATATTCTGAGTATGATGATAATAATATACAAGTTATGCTCCACTAATCTGATATTGGCAGATGGTGTGCTTAGAACGCACTACTGCTTGTCTTTTTTCTTACTCTTTTTATCGGGAGGTGAGGGACCGAAGACACAAAAGATTACAAAAAAAACAAGGAAGATGATGAAGAATGCATAATACTTGGCAGAGAACTTAGTTGGTCCAAGGTCATCTCTTGTGATTCTAAACACCTTGTCATATTTATGCGAATAAAAATAACCATCATAAAAAGTTGCCAGATAGCAGTTTTTACCCCCCTCTTCATTATCCCAGCACGAGTTATTATCTATGAGCATCTTAGTGTCAAAAAAATAATCCTTATCGGTCACATCATCTGGCATAATAAGACCTAAGTCCTCAAGAGAGGAGGCGAAGCGGTAATAACGATTATTCCCATCAACAATTTTGATGTTATAACGCTTTTTGGTTCCGCTTCTATTAGTGCTACGAACGTAAGGCTCTACTGACTCTGACTTTTCTAGATAAGCATGACTGGTCAAAGGATACTCTCTGGTGGCAGCATAAATGAGTGAACACAGCAGATAACCGATGATACACAGCTGTAAAAAACGTGTTCTAGGTCCTTTGGAGAGTCTAAACTTCATGTGATGGCGTGCTTAAAAAGTGAGAAATTTCAACGCAAGGGGCAGGGCAAATGACAACCCAAAAACGAGATGAATTCTATACGAATTTTTCAAAAAATACAATCATTCACAAAAATATTTTTCAGGTCGCTCTTTTATGTCATCATCTTTATTTTGACTTGCGTTGGCTTGACTGGCATTTTACCACCCTTTTTAAGAAGGGTTTTAAGTGACAACGATGGCGAAATCGTCTTACAAGCATCCTGTGTAGGTATCAGCTGCCGCTGATTTTGCCATAAGCCAGATAGTCGGTCAGATACAGCACTGCCACGGTTTTGCCGTCCACTTGATAAGGGTAAAACATCTCATAGCGACCATCATGTGAGCTGTGGTGAGGCGTGGATTGTCCTGCGAACATTTTATCCAGTATGTCGTGCTTGGCGGCGTCGGTGGCAAAGATGAAATCGGACTTTTTAAAGTAGCGGTGCGTGCTTATCGTCGTGGACGTGTGCACACCAGCCACGGCATCTACTGCTTCAAATGTGGTGACATTGTCACTTTTTAACTCCTCTGGGTTTGGCAGTCCAATGTGGATGGGCTGGCTTTCACCAAATGCCAGATACACTTTGTCCTTGCCTATCGCATCAGGCACAATGATGGTCGCCCCGTGGATGTTACTGTCAGTCACTTGGAGCAGCTCAATGTGCGAATTTGCCTTATCTATCCATGATTTTTTCAAAGCGATACTCACCCAAGAATGCCAAACTGTCGTGGTATTTTTCCACCACTTGATTGGCAGAAGTTTGCATCAGGGTAAACTTTCTTTGGCTGGTGACATGATCGCCCCAAAACAGCCCGCTTGCAATCACGCCAAACATCGCCACGCCAAGCACGATAAATCTGCCTGTGTGTGAGTTGTCGGTGAGGGGTGCTCGGGCGGTAATGGGATTTTCTTTTTGTTCGGCGATGCGGGTCAGATTGAGCATGATGTTTAAAATCAGCGAGCCTGCCAGCACCGCCAAAATACCCAAAATGCTAAATCCGAACATCTCGGTGAGATTCTTCTCAAAGACTTTCAAGCCAAAAACTTGGATTAAGATAAAGCCGAACACCCAATACATGAGCCCCAAAATCCCCAAGATGGCGATGAGGTTGGTGGCTTTCACCAGCTGTTTGTGATTCATAAATTTCCCCAAAATTTTTTGATGATTTTAGCTTAAACTTAGAGGATTTTGGGGGCGTGTAGTGATTTTTCATGAAAAATTCACAAAACAAGCCCCCAATCCAGATTGGGGGCTTGTCTGAGTCAAGAGTGATGAAAGGTTATTTATCGTCTTTGACTTCGGTGAACTCCGCATCTACCACGCCATCATCTTTGGCTTGGTTTGCATGGGCTTGATTAGCATCTGCACCAGTACCTGCTTGCTCTTGGCTATAAATCTTCGTGCCAATCGGCAAGAAAGCGTTATCTAGGGCTTCAAGCTTGGACTTGATGGCGTCCACATCGTCTTCTTTGGTGGCAAGTTCTAGCTCACTGATGGCAGTTTCTACCGCTTGTTTCTCTTCATCGGTGGCTTTATCGCCGTTTTCTTTTAGGGCTTTTTGTACCGCAGCGATACGTCCATCTGCTTCGTTACGAACACCCGCAAGCTCGGCAAATTTCTTATCCGCTTCGGCATTTGCCTCGGCATCACGCACCATTTGTTCAATCTCCTCTTCGGTCAAGCCAGAGTCCGCCTTGATTTGGATGGACTGTGATTTGCCTGTGCCTTTGTCTTTGGCAGAGATGTTCATGATGCCATCAGCGTTGATGTCAAAGGTCACTTCAATCTGTGGCACACCGCGAGGTGCAGGCGGAATGTCGGTTAGGTCAAAGTTGCCAAGCAGTTTGTTTTGGTTGGCGATTTTACGCTCACCTTGATACACTTGGATAGATACCGCAGGTTGGTTATCCGCTGCCGTGGAGAACACTTGTGATTTTTTGGTAGGAATCATGGTGTTCTTCTCAATGATTGCCGTCATCACGCCGCCCATGGTCTCAATACCTAGGGTCAAGGGGGTGACATCCAGCAGCAGCACGTCTTTTTTGTCGCCAGAGAGCACCGCCCCTTGGATGGCTGCACCGATGGCGACGGCTTCATCAGGGTTCACGTCTTTACGAGGTTCTTTACCAAAGAACTCTTGCACTTTTTGCTGTACCAGTGGCATACGCGTTTGACCACCCACCAAAATCACGTCATCAATGTCAGACGCCGACAGCCCTGCATCTTCTAAGGCAATCTTACAAGGGGCGATGGTGCGAGCCACGAGCTCCTCGGTCAAGGCTTCTAGC